>JAZNBT010000031.1:0-2462 GCA_045587165.1 Alphaproteobacteria bacterium
AAGCATTCCCCCGTAATAGGACTTCAAAATTTGCAACATATCTTTGCCACCAACCTCAGTCATTGCAGCGAGGATGTAATACGACATAAATGTGGAAAACCCTTTTGCTCCTCCTGTTTGCAGCATATCTGCATCCTTCTCATCCTTTCGTCCGGTTAAAATCTGTTCGTCCGAAGCACAGGCGGATATTCCCGCGACAGCAGCCAATAAAGTAATTATCTGAAAAAAGCCGAAACGATTCATCTTTATTTTTCCGTTTTTTGATCTTTATTTTGCGGCATTGTTTCATTAACGAACGAAATATATTCCGACACCTGCAAACGTTTAGCTTCCGACACGCCGGGCATGCTAAGAATTTGCTGCCAACGTGCTTTTGCTTTTTCGATATCCCCCCGACGCAGAGCCAAATCTGCCGCGATTTCCAAAGCTAACGGCGTCCAAGCTTCACTTTTTGCCGCCAACTGATCTAATTCCTTTTCCATATCGGCGAAATTCTGATCACCGCTTTCGATGCGCAAAATAATTTTATCAAACAAAGCCATATTTTTAAACGGCTGCGGAGCCTGTTCATCATTAATAATGACATCCAGATTTTCGATCGCATCCGCGTATTTGTCATTGCCCTGTCCTATCAAATAATCAACATATTGAAAAGCTGCCAAATAGCGGTATCCCCGAGTAGACGTTTCACTGAGCGTTTTCAAAATTTCCGCTCCGTTTTCGCCTTCGCCCGTTTCAATCAAAGATAAAGCGGTCTGCAATTGTTCGGCTTCGGCCAAAGCGCGTTTTTGCTGATCATATCGATAAAATTCGATTCCCGCCGTAACGATCAAAACAACCGCAATCACTCCGATCACGACGGGACCGATTTTTTTCCACAGTTGTTTTAACTGCTCTTCTTTGATTTCTTCCGCGACTTCGCGCAGGATTTCGGCTTCCAAAGGTGTTTTTTCGTCATTTTGATCGGCCACGGGACATACTCCTTAAACAAATAAAAACTTTTTCTACGCTACATTTAAAAGACTCAAAGGACAAGTCGTTTTAATCTCTTTTTTTCATAAGATCGAATATGTTACAATAAAAAAAACAAAACGGGGACACATGAAACGTTTAGCAACGCTTTTTTTTATTTTTCCTTTAACCGGATGTTGGCTGACAACGCACAGTTCATCCATGCCCTTCGGCGCGGCACCGCTGACCGTATGGGGAGCCGGCGAAACGATTTCTTATCTTGCGACCGGAAAAATCATGGAAGACAACATCGTTTCCTTTTTCACGGGCAAAGACTGTTCTTTAGGCCGGAAACTGAGCGGTGAAGGCAAATACTGCATGACGGCTTTGGAAATCGAGCGAGCAAACCGTCCGAAATGGGGGATTCAAAAAATATATTGTTATCAATCTTTGGCGGCGCCCAATTGTTACACGCACCCCAGCCCGCACCCTGCGGACAGACTGATCGGGATATATGACAAACCCGTTTATCCGATCAATAAATACGACTGATTATTTTATTTTGATGATACGATACAGCTTTTTTTTCGAATCGCCCACTTTTTTATATTCAGCTGACGGTTCTTTCATGGCAATATATAGAAAAGGAACTTGTTTTCGATCCGTCAGATGAAGTACCTTGTCACCTTGAACAAAAGACGATCGTTTTTCGGTTTCCTCCCGTTGTTTCGTTTTTTTCATAAGGGCTCTGCTCCGTTGAATAAAAGTTGCCGTCAGGATCAAAGGTTTAACATAAAATGCTGAAAAAGCTATTCAATTCTTTTTTTATTTTACTTTCATCGGGAGTGTTGTTCCACCGGTCAACGATTATCGGCATTTTATGCGGCATTTGGGTATATTCCGGCGCCGAAATCGAAGAAAGCGCATTCAGCCGCATGTTAACGCTTGACCTATATTTATTTATGATCTCTTTTCTGATTTTCTATCGCCTGTTGTTTAAAAAAGTCGAAAAGCCGGACGGAGATCTGGATTTGCAGGCAATGTCGATTTATCTTTTGGGGGATTTTGCATGGGCTGTCGCAGCCATGTTCTGCACCGTTCCTTTTTTGATGCTGTTCAGCTACGGCGGGACGGATTATTCCGATCACGCACGTGCGGCCATCAACCCCCGCAGTCTGATGAAAAACGTCCCTCGCCCCTATTAACTTAAGGATATTCTCAATGAATCTTATCGGATTATCGCGTTCCGAATTGCAGGCGGAACTGGAAAAACTCGGAGAAAAACCCTTCCGCACAAAACAATTATGGCACTGGATTTATTGGCAGGGAAAAACAGACTTCGCCGAAATGACCAGTCTGGGAAAACCGTTACGCCAAAAACTGGCGGAAAACGGATATACTTTGGAACGTCCGGAAGTCATACGCGAACAAAATGCGGCGGATCGAACACGCAAATGGCTATTCAAGTTCAAAGACGGCCAAAGCGTCGAAACCGTCTATATTCCCGAAGA
>JAZNBT010000032.1:0-1544 GCA_045587165.1 Alphaproteobacteria bacterium
GGTGACGCTCCCGTTATTTTCGGTCATAAATCGTTGCAGGAAAAACCGCTTGAAGTTCTCACCACGGGCGCGCCATTTGTTGCTAACCTTTTGAGAGAGGAAAAACGTTCCGTTTGGAATGAGGCTCTTGAATTTCTTGGAATTAACACCAATCCAGCGGACAAAAAGAAAGAGCGTTTAATTGTCTCGGAAGTTGATTCAAACAATGAACAAATAGACATTCAAACCTTGACTATGCTGTTGTGCCGTCAAAATGCGTGTGAGGAAATTAACAAAAAGTATGATCTTGACGTTAAAGTTTCCATGCGCGTTGATGAACTCAAAAATCTTTGGGATTGGGGCGTTAAACTTCACGGTGAAGTACCTGCTCAACATATTATGGAGGAGGTTAAGTAAATGGCTGAATACACTATTGAACTCCGCGACGCGATCAAAGCGTATGGCAATATTTTTGATTTTTCATATGACTTTTATGATAACAAAAGAAAGCCTGAATTTGAGCGCAATTTTATTCGTCATTTTTATTTCCGTGAAATTTGCACAGAACCGATTGAGCGTTTTAAACTCCTTTTAGAGGACAAAATGAAAACGATTTTCCCGTACTATAATGAACTTTTCAAAACGGCTGCTATTGAGTATAGTGTTTTGGACAACTACGATATACGGGAAACGACCACGCTGAAACGCGAAAATGAGGGTGCTTCAAGTGGTGAAAGTTTCTCGGTTGGTAAAATCCAAAACGAGCAGGAAACGGAAACGAATGAGGATAGAACGACCAACAAAGTGGGCGAGGGGAACGCCACCACAACCAAGTCAAGAACGGAAACGGGAAGTTCCGAAACAAATCGGACGGCTACGAGCGACACGGAACGCTCCGAAACGGTGAACACTACGGTTGACACGGACGAAACGCTGAACGGTTCAAAGGTTCGGACGGGTTCGGAAACGGAAACGGGAGACTCCGAAAACATCAAAAAGTATTTGGACACTCCGCAAGGTCAAACCAATCTTTCGGATAGCAAATATTTGACTACGCTGAACCACGATACGGAAAACCACGGCAACACCAAAACGTTTAACGATCTCACCGACACCACAAACGAGACGAAAACGGTGGACGGAAAAACGGACACGTTGACGGACGGTGAATCCCACACCGAGACGGACGAAACAATTTCCAAATCGGACAGCCTTGAAATTGGTGACGAGGAAACAACCAAAAACACGGACGAGGTTGACGAAACGGAAACGGCAAAAACAACCAACAAGTTTACGGGTGAAGAACGCACGACCGCGGACAACAACACACGAACACGGTCAAAAGGTTCTACCACGGAAACGATTGAGCATACAAGAAAAGGTAACATTGGCGTTGACACTGACGCGGACATGATTCAAAAGCATATCAAACTGCAAAAGATTTTGACACAGATTGAAAAAATGTTCTTTGATGAATGTGAAGATTTGTTCATGCTCGTATGGTAAAATAAAAGAGGGTGCGTCTACGGGCGCACCCTTGTTTTAATTGGTTGCGATCGGGGTAT
>JAZNBT010000033.1:0-4861 GCA_045587165.1 Alphaproteobacteria bacterium
TTCCAACGTCTGCAACAGGCGGACGGAACACGCAACAGTTTTACAAGTACCGCATCCATTCTTTTGAAGGCATCGTGGACTGCTTTGTTGGCCGCGACCGATGGAACAAAGGTTGTGGTATCGCCTTACATCAATAGCCCGGCCGATAGTGGCGGCGACGTTCGTTTGTCGGCCGGCGGCAACGACGACTTGGGCGGAATCGCCGAAGTATTGGGCGGAAATCCCGTACAGTTTGACGGCCAAATCCGTTCCGTTCCACAGTCCGTTATCAAGGTTATGAAGGAGTTGCAATGCGAAGCAAACGCCGGAAATCTTGGTGTTTACCTGTTTGACGAGAACGGCAAGATTGAAGCCATACAGGGCGAAACAAGCGGGACATATTACCCGATTCCGATTCGTGGCCTTTTCATCGGTTCCAAGTTGCACGGCAACTTTGACGCAAAGGATATGAACCTTATCCAATGGAGTTATCCCGACAACTATTCCGACGATTTGGTTATCCTTACGCCAACCGATTTCAACCCGCTTACCGATTTAGTCCCCGCACAATAATATGAACGCCAAAACAACCACGGTAACGTTGGTTGCAAACGGCGTTACCCGGGAATTTGAATTTTCCCACGCGGAACGATTGCTGAGGATGCCGAACAACGGCGGATGGCATTTGCCGGAAAAGTCAAAATTTGAGTTTGTGAACAATGGGTTACAACGTTGCCGAGATAAGAAGGAAAGTGGCGGAAAATAAGAAGTCCGCGACATTGAGCCGTGCGAAATTGCATCAAATGCGTATCAAGTTCCACACGGTCAAGCGCGTTACAACTTTCAATTCGCCGTACATTTCCATTCCGCTTACGCAGTTTTTGGCGTTCGTGGAAAATATCTTGCCGCACGATAAGTTTGTTTTGTTCAAGGCATTGTTCCGTTATCCCATCAAAACGAATGAGATAACGGATATATGCTTTGATAAGTTAAGCCGTATTTTTGACGGCCGTAACCCGGCGTTCAATTACCAATTCATCAATTCCGAACAACGCCAAGATTGGGAACAATACCGGTTGGAGAAATTGCACGAACCCGAAATATGGTCAACGAAGGGATGGGAATTTTTCAAGTCCGAAATAAATTCCGTTTTGATTGTTGACGTTGCCCGGGAACAGTCGACTAATTTTCCGGAACCGTATTTTTATTGGTTGCCAATTGATGATGTCATAACCTACGATGCCAACCCGTCAACGGGCCAAATGGATTACATTGTTTTTCGCCGCAGGGATGAAATCGTTGTATTGGATGATGAAACGTACCGAGTATGGGACGACAAGAAGCACACCGGACAGATAAACGGGATGCCGAAGATAGAAGCGGTACACGATTTGGGATATTGCCCGGCCCGTTTCTTTTGGAACGAATCAATTTCGTTGGATGAACCGGATGTAAAGGCGTCCCCGTTGTCCGCCGAATTGGAAAGTTTGGATTGGTTTGCGTTTTTCCACATTTCAAAACGCCAATTGGATTTGATGGGCGCATATCCCATCCTTTCCGGATACGAACAAAGTTGCGATTTTACCAACGCGGAAAATGGCGACTATTGCGACGGCGGTTTTTTGAGGGACAAACAAGGACATTACCGGTTGGATATGGCCGGATTGCTTTTGCGTTGTCCTAAATGCGGAAACAAACGTATCGTTGGCGCGGGTTCATTCGTTGAAATCCCCGTACCGAACGAACAGGAAAACCAACCCGACTTGCGGAACCCCGTGCAGATGTTGACCGTGGACCGCAACGCCCTTGATTACAACGTTGAGGGACAAAAGCGGTTGCGCGAAGAAATCATAACGGCCGTAGTTGGCCAAGATGAAATCGTAACGAACCGGGATGCGTTCAACGAACAACAGGTACGCGCGAATTTTGAAAGTGTAACGACCATATTGAACAGGGTAAAGAAGGGATTTGAACAGGCCCAACAATGGGTTGACGAAACTATTTGCCGGTTGCGATATGGGAAATACTTTATATCGGCTAAAATCAATTACGGAACGGAATTTTACTTGTATTCCCCGGATGAATTGCGCGAACGTTACAAAGCCGCCAAAGATGCGGGCGCATCGGAATCCGAATTGGATATGATGCAGAACCAAATCTTGCAAACGGAGTACAGGAACGACCCGACGCAATTGCACCGAATGTTGATATTGGCCGAACTTGAACCGTTAAGGCATCTATCCCGCGTTGAAGTATCGGATTTATTTGCAAAAAATCTAATAAATGAAACGGATTTGCGTATTAAGTTGAATTTCCCCAATTTTGTGCGGAGATTTGAGCGCGAAAACACGAACATTTTGGATTTTGGGGCGGATATTCCGTACCAACGCAAGATAGAAATAATTACGGCGGAGTTCCGCAAGTATGCGAACGAACAGATGCCGACGAATGTTTAACAATTAATACCGTAATGACGTATGATTACAAAAGACGGGCGCGACACCCCAATTGACAAATTGACGCCGGACAACTACATTGTTCCGAAAGGCGAAGAAAAGGATTACCACGCCATTATTGAGGTTGAGCAGTACGACCAAAAGACCGGGCGCAAGTTGTCTAAACCACGCATCCAAAAGTTTGGCCGCAAATCGTTTGAATCCCACGTTGAAGCATCATTGCGCAAACAGGGTTACAACATAACGATTTTGCACGACCCGACCGAATGGTTGAAGGAACAGAAGGCGAAGGCCGCCGCCAAAGCGAAGGCGCAAGCGGAAGCGAAGGCAAAGGCCGAACAAGAACGTTTTGACGCCGCAGTAGCGGCCGCCGTGGCAAAGGCCCTTGCGGAGCGCGAACAGGCCGAAATCAAGCCAAAAAGGGGCAAGAAAGCCGAAAACGAAACCGAATAACAATTTTTAAAATTTAAAAACTATGTCACAGATTGCACAACAAGACCATTTGTACATTGATTTGGGCGTCCAAACAGACATGTTTAACCCAACCGTTCCGCTGGAAGTACAAAAGAAATTGGTAGAATGCTATAAAGCAGGAACCATTTTTGACGTCATCTTAAAATATACTGCGGACATACTGGATGAAGTAGCAAGCATAAAAATATTCGGTGGTTATGCTTCATTTAGGAACGCAAGTTATCAGCAAGCCGAAAACGGGAACAAAACCTATGCTTTTTATTTTGGCGAATCGTTGCTGATTGAGATTCAAGAAGAAGATTTAGATGGCGGAGATGGAGAAGGCGGAAACCTCAACGAATAATCCCAATGCCTATCGGGCGATATGAAAAAAAAGAGATTTATTACCAAAAATTCAAAGGGAAAGAATTATGGCACTTACAACTGAATTATTGAGAGCCAACGCCGCAACGGCGGGCCTTACTGACGACCAAATCAACGCGGTTGTTGAAATGTCAAAGAACGACGAAACGGCCGTCATTGGACAAAAGACCGGGGAAATTTACGGCGGTTTGGACGCGAACATTTTGCCCGCATCCGGAATCGCAAAGAATGGAACCGAAAAAACCTATGATTACGCCAAAAGGGTAATTGGCGAAATCAAGACGCAAGCCGGAAACGCAACCGAATTGCAATCCAAACTTTCCGAAATGGAAAAAGAGAAAACCCGCTTGGAAGGTATCATTGCAAAAGGTGGCGCGGATGCCGAAACCAAACGCCAATTGGAGCAATCCAAGGCCGATTTAGCCAATGTAACAAAGGAATTTACCGACCTTAAAAGTAAGTATGACGCGGCCGTAACCGAACACGAAAAGGCCCTTTTCGGAATGAAGATTGATGGCGAATTTGCGAAGGCAACCGCCGGATTGAAATTCAAGGCCGATTTGCCCGCATCCGTGGTTTCGGTATTGACCGAACAAGCCGTTGCAAAGGTAAAGGCAATGAACCCGGAATACATTGACGACGGCAATAATGGAAAGGTTTTGGCGTTTATGGAAAACGGCGCGGTTAAGCGCAACCCCGAAAACAAATTGCGTCCATTCACGGCAACCGAATTGGTTGAAAAGGAACTTTCCGCAATGGGAGTTCTTGAAACCGGAAGGAAGCAAACCGGGGCCGGAAGTACAGGCGGGGCCGGTGGAACCGGTGGCGGTTCGGGAAGTGGAATTGACCTTACCGGGGCAAGGACACAGGACGAAGCGCACGAAATTATCGCCAAACAGTTGATGGCGCAAGGCAAAATCAATGGTTCAAAAGAATTTGCGGATGCAATGCAACAGGCGTGGAAAGATAACGCCGCAGTAATAAAGGCATTGCCGATTCGCTAAAAAATAAGCCTTCAAGGCCCCGGAAGGGGCATACTTTGGGGGCGTTTAAAATTACAACAACGACCGGGTAAAGGGTCAATCCGGCAAAATATTAACCTTTTAAAAATTCATTTACTATGTCACTTGTAGCAACAAGACTTCAAAATTGGAGGGTAGAAAATCCGGAGTTTGACCGCAATATGGCCCGCCCGTTGGAGTACGGCGCATTGGATTTCTTCATTGAGCAAACCAACGCCGCCAATTCAATCATTAACCCGAACTTGAAAAACCGTGCCTTTGAGAGTATCGGAAACACCGTTCAAGTTCCCGTTATCAATTATGACGGCGACGTAACCGTTTCCAACGTCCGTTCTTGCGTCATCGCAGACGACGAAAACACATCCGCATTGTACACCGTCAATTGGGTAACATTGGCCGTTGGCTTTACCATGGTTCCCCAACTGTACAGGAACAACGAAATTTCCTACGAACACGATTTTGCCCGCAAGATGGAAAAGATTTGCCGCGCCCTTGCAACCGCAATGGATGTATTGGCAATATCCGCCCTTGAAGCGAACAAAACCCAAGTGTTCAAAGATGCGTTGT
>JAZNBT010000034.1:0-32124 GCA_045587165.1 Alphaproteobacteria bacterium
TGGAACCGACATTGACGATCGGTTGCGGTTCTTGGGGCGGCAACGCTACCAGCGAAAACGTCGGTCCGAAACATTTGTTGAACATTAAAACCGTCGCAGAAAGGAGAGAAAACATGCTCTGGTTTAAAGTTCCGCCTAAAGTATACTTCAAACGCGGAGCGATCGATCTGGCTCTGCGCGAATTGAAAGGCAAAAAGAAAGCCTTTATCGTTACGGACAGATTCCTGTTCGATTCCGGTATGGTTACCCGTATCACCAACGTTTTGGAAGATATCGGAACGGATTATCAGATTTTCTTTGACGTGAAACCGGATCCGGATTTATCCACGATTGATACGGCCTTTACAATGGTCAAAACCTTCCAGCCGGATGTGTTTATTTCTCTGGGCGGCGGTTCTCCGATGGATGCGGCCAAGGTTTTGTGGCTGATGTATGAACAGCCGGATATGAAGTTTGATGACGTTGCCATGCGTTTCATGGATATTCGTAAGAGAATTTGCGATTTACCGCCTTTGGGTAAAAAGGCCGATATGGTCGCTATTCCGACGACATCCGGAACGGGATCCGAAGTAACGCCGTTTGCGGTTATCACCGATGATAAGACGCATGTCAAATATCCGTTGGCTGATTATGCCTTGACCCCGACGATGGCGATTGTCGATCCGGATTTGGTCGATTCCATGCCGCCGGGATTGTGCGCGGCGGGCGGTGTTGACGCTTTAGTTCATGCGATTGAATCGTATGTTTCCATTATGGCGACGAACTTCACCAATTCTATGGCTTTGGAAGCGATTAAAAAGGTCTTCAAGTATTTGCCGCCTTCCTATCATGAAGGTAAAAATAATCCGTTGGCGCGTGAAAAAATGCATTATGCGGCAACGTTGGCCGGTATGGCTTTTGCCAATGCGTTCTTGGGATTGTGCCATTCCATGGCGCATAAGCTGGGGGCGGCATTTAATATCCCGCACGGTATCGCAAACGCGTTGTTGATTTGTCAGGTCATTCGCTTTAACGCGGTGGATGCTCCGACCAGACAGGCCGCTTTTGCTCAGTACAGATATCCGAACGCAAAGGAAAAATACGGGCAGATCGCTCACCAGTTAAGATTGGGCGGAAAGACGGATGATGAAAAGGTTGAATTGTTGCTTGAAGCCATTCAGAACCTGAAAAAAGACATCAATATTCCTTTGTCGATCAAAGACTACGGCGTTTCGGAAAAAGATTTCTATGCCAAATTGGACGAATTGGTCGATATGGCTTTTGATGATCAGTGCACCGGCGCGAACCCGCGTTATCCGTTGATGGCTGAAATCAGGGAAATTTATATTAAGGCTTATGAAGGTACCGTTTAACCCCTTTAAAGGTGCTTTCTAAGGAACGGGTTCCGGATGACCGGAACCCGTTTTTTTTTATCAGAGGTTATATCTTTGAATGAGAATGGTCGATTTTAGAAAAACTGAATGGACAAAAATAAAAGCTTGTTGGTTTTTATAAAAGGTTTTTGATATCATAACATTATGAAAAGAAATAATTTTTTTCTCTTTTTTGTGGAAGGTGTTTTTGTCAAAAAAGTTGAAAAAAAGCTTGCGTCATATAAAACGCTTGGTTACTATAAATAACAATAGGAATTAATACTTCCGTAACTTTAATTTAAGGGATACCTTGATATGGCATTGAAGTGGTCTGATGTTGATGAATTGGCTCAAGCCTTGGAAAATCTTTATCCGCAGACCGACTTGTCCGTTTTGGAATATGATGAATTACGCCGACTTGTCGCCGGTATCGACGGTTTTAACGACTCGTCCGTTCCCGATGATTATGACATGGAATCCGTCATTAATGCTTGGATCGATATCCAGTTCCCCGAAGAACCCGAAAAAATCAATTCGGCAAATATAGAATAAAGGATAAACGGCTATGGCTGAATCTTATACATCTTGGAAATCCACCGGCGGAAACAATGCTGATCATATCGGCGGGAACGGATATGAATTTTCTTTTGTCGATGAAAAAACGGGGGATAAAAAGTCTATTCAGGTCGATTACGGTTCATTGTTTTGCGATAAGGATGAAACCGGTTACGACTGTTTCATTCCCGTAATGCCGCAATGCGATGATATTTTAATTACGCACGGTCATGCTGATCATATCGGCGGTTTGGCGCATTTGATGAATTTGAAACGTGAAGAATTCGCAGCAAAACGAACCAAAGGGGAGAATTTAACAATTCATTGTACGCCGTTTGCCGAAAAAATGATTAAAAACAGTTTGCGCAGTTCCGGTATTCCAAAGGAAGAATTGCCCGATTTCCACATCATTGAACCGGGAAAACCGTTTGAGGTAAACGGTTTTAAGGTCGAACCTTTCGCCGTTTCCCATTCCATTCCCGATTCCGTCGGTTTCGTTATTGAAAGTCCTGACGGTACGCGTATGATGACAACGGGGGATTTTAAAACGGCCAAAGTTCCGTTGGGACAGGGCTTTGATGACAAACAGGTTGCCGATATCGCGGCGAAGGGAATCGATTATTTGTTTATTGATTCGACGTCCGCGACGGCTCCGAACGAAACGATCGGTGAGGCGGAAGTTAAAAAAGGTCTGCGCGAAATTTTGAAACAGTCCAAAGACGGTCCCGTTTTGTCGGGCGTGATTTCGTCATCTTGTCATCGTTTGCATACGGTCGCAACCGCTTTGGCTGAAGAAGCAATTGAAGAAGCCGAAAATTTGACACAAGAATTCGGGTCGTATTTTGAACCTCAACCGCGTACAATGATTTTGGACGGAGCATCTTTGATTAATGCCCGTCGCGCAATGAATGCGTGCGGCTATAAGTTGGAAGATTTGATTAAGGAAGAAACGGGTATTGATATTAAAATCGTTGCTTCTAACTCAAAAACGGCATTAAGGACGCCGCCCGAAGAACGTTTTTATGTTTGTACGGGAACACAAGGCGAGGACGCTTCTTTATTAAAAATTGCCGAAGGTCGCAATAAAAACATTTCGTTGGCGGAAATGCGCGAAACATCCGGTAAAGGAAAAGATTTGCCTATCTATGTGTATGATTTGCAATCCTGTATTCCGGGCAGCGAAGAAAAGCATCAGGCATTGGAAAACAAGTTTAAGGAACAGGGATGCACAACCTATTTCCCCAGTCGCTATAAACCGAATAAATATACAATTCATGCCTCCGGTCACGCAGGAGCGGGCGATGTGAAAAAACTGTGTGAAATTGTTTCCAAAAATTCCGAACGTCCGACTTGTGTCGTTCCCATCCACGGGGATCCGGCTCAGCGCCGTAATGTTATGAAGATCGCGCAGGACTGCAAATTAAGCGCCTGCATCGTTCCCAATATGTCGGAAATGAAGTCGTTTAAAAGATACACCAGCTGGGAAGAAGGCATCAAAACCGAAGAATGGATCGGTGTTAACGATATCAATAACGATTTCAGAAAACCGTACTTCAGATATGATCGCTTGCAGATGAACGTTGATACCAAAGAACGTACAAAGATCGGTTACTATAAGTATAAACGGGCTCCGAAAAAATCAAAGTCCGTTGATCAGTCCGTTGTTGTCGCCAAGCGTGCAAAAGGGCGTTAACTCCTCCTTTAGGTTTGAAGAAGGCCGGCGCCGCTCGTGTTCACTGTAGCCGATAACGGCAAAGTGACGGTAAGCGTGATTTATTTTCCGATATCCTTAAACATTGCGATCGCATTTTGTTTTTGCAACGGGTCGGAAACGACGATGCCGCCCATGTTAAAACCTTCTCTGTTGACAAAACGATGCTGTAAATCGCGCAGTCTGTGGCCGTAACGATCTCTCAGTTCAAGTGCTCCCGATTGAATATGAACGTTATGTACGGCGTTGGCACAGTAAACATAACTGGCTATCGGAAATAAAAAGGCGGAGCAAAGTATGTCACACAGCTGCAATCCGGCTAAATTATTGCTGTGACCGAAACATGGCATTTCGACAATATTTTGATACAGCGGGTATAAATGCCTGAACTTTTGAGTAAAAACAGAATGGGACAGGTTGATGTTTTTCATGTAATCACGACTGTCCGCGATTACGATGCCGTAATCGCTTTCCTGTTGCAGATAGTTGTCAAAATAAGTGTAAATGCTTTGAATGGAAGAAGTGTATACCGCTTTGCCGTTAAAAGGTTTTCCCGGAATTTTTACCCAAATTCGACCGACGATGCGAATGTCGTATTTGTAAAACAAATCAACGATACGGTCTAAAAAACCGATGGCGTGTCGTTTAATTCTTTTCCCTCCGCGCATGGCGTTGCGCCGCAGATCCGCCCCTTTGATTTCAGGAATGATCCGGTCTAAAAACTTGTCCGTCGGATAGTTTAACCCCGGATAATAACGGTGTTTCAGTTTGATAAAATCATGCGTCAGATTATACAGATTTTCCTGATCGACAAAGATGCCGGCTATGGCCAAAACAGGCTGATGGTTGTCTTTTGGCAATGATACGGGCGGTAACGTTCCTAAATCACCGGATTCGTCAATGTAACAGATTTTGACCACATTTCCCTCCGATACAACTAAGGTCACCAATCGGTGACCTCAGGATTTGCAGCCTTTTGCAGGACTGCTGAAAAAAATTACTTGATCAGAATATTAAAAACAGTGCTAAATGTCAATGAGAAAGGCGGAAATGTCGGATTTTTTTAAAAATAATATTTTGCTTTATTCCGGTAAATCGCAAAAATTCCCGTTGTCGGCACAATGGGGTGCACATTTTGTTTTAAAGGAAGATCGGGACTATGTTTCGGATTTATTGGATTTTGCCGTTCGTTTTGACGCCTTGACTGCGCAGAAAGTTTTTTGTCGTCGTCTGGTTGTGCATGAGGCTGTTTTAAATGCCTTTTGTTACGGGGGCAAAGAGCCTGTTTTGAGGGCTTGGGGGGCAAAAAAATTTATGCAAGTCGCAATCAAGCAGAAAAACGATATTATCTGGCCGTCGGAAACTGATATGTATCGAGGAACGGCTTTGATCCGGCGCTATGCTTCGGGAATTAGAATTTCAGACGATAAAAAGACACTGGTTTTACAGTTTTTTTAAAATATTTTTAGATTTTCTTTTTTATTGTAGTCGGCATGACCGAAACAAAAAATACGCTCAAGACTTTTTTTGCGACAAAACCGATGCCGTGCGATTATTTGCCGGATCGTTTGGAATCCAAAACGGCCGTTGATATAAGCGGCCCGAATGCTCAAATCTGGGCGAACGCATTATCTCGTGCCGGATTTCGACGCTCGGACAGGGTTTGTTATATTCCGTCCTGTCCTGATTGCAATGCTTGCGTGTCCGTACGTATTTGTGTCGATCGTTTTGCGGAGTCAAAGAAAATGAAAAAAACGATGCGGCAAAATGAAAAAGCGATCGTTCATTTCGTGCCGAATGTTGCAACGGCGGAACAATATGATTTGTTTAAAATGTATTTGGCCGTACGCCATGTTGGCAGCGTAATGGAAAACATGCTTTTTGATGAGTATCGCGCAATGATTGAGGATGCTCCGGTTGACAGTTGTTTGTTGGAAGTTCGTCAGGGTGAACGGAATGTTTTGGCCGGCGTTATGTTGGTGGATGTTTTAGACGACGGATTGTCAGCGGTATACAGCTTCTTTGATCCGGATTTGTCAGATCGGAGCTTGGGCACGTTTATGGTCTTGGAACTGATTAAGCAAGCGCTTAATTTGCATAAACCCTATGTTTATTTGGGATATTTGATTCGTCAGCTGTCAAATATGGCGTATAAAGAACGTTTCACGCCGTTGGAATACTGTCGCGGCGGCCAATGGTTTCCGTCATTCCCCGATTAAATGCAAAACGATATGACGGATATGTGCCTGATTCCGATGCTCGCACAGATAAACGGCTTGCCATGTGCCTAAAGCGGGACGGCCGTTTGTAACCGGAATGGAAACGGAAACGTTTGTCAATGTCGTACGGATATGGGCCGGCATGTCGTCTTTGCCTTCGTACGTATGGGTATACAGCGAATTATCCTGAGGAACCGTCCGATCAAAATAACGTTTTAAATCGGCTAAAACATCGGGGTCCGCGTTTTCTTGAATGGTCAGTCCGGCGGAAGTGTGCTTGACGAAGACGGTCAAAAGGCCTGTCTTTATTCCCGAATTTTGAACACAACGATTGACCGCGGGCGTAATATCCGTAAAACCTGCCGGAGTGCTTTCAACATCCAAAGTAAATTGCGTCTGTTTCATTTGTACAGGTTTCTTTCATCAATTTGAGAAGCATCTTGTTCATTCAGTAAAGGTTTAACGATCGCGTTATCCAACGGCAGACTTTTTACCCGACGACAGGAAACGGTATATTCCCGAACAATCCGATAATCCTTTGTTTCGGCGATCAAAACTTGTTTCGCTTTTAGTAAATACGGGCGTACATCCGGATGAATAAAGTCCAATAAAACTGACGATTCGGGGGTTCTGTACAGCAAAGCGTGATCGCCACCGTCATAAATCAATACGGCGGATTTCGGTTCCGGTTCTCGTGTACGCAAAGAAATCATCAATTCATCATATTTGTTCAGATGAATTTCGTAGAATGATTCCTGTTCCGTTTTTTTGGTCAAAATTTATGTCCTTTTTTTTCGAGCAGTTCAAAGTATAACTTTTTCGAGCCGATACCGCAAGACAACTTCATTCTTTCTTAATTTATTCGTCGTGATATTATTATGACAACATAATTTAGTACAAGGAGCTGATACCATGCATCCGTGGCATGACGTTGAATTGGCCGGCAAGGTTCCGCAGTTTGTTCCGGCCGTGATTGAAGTCCCGAAGGGGTCGAAGTATAAATATGAATTGGATAAACCCAGCGGTTTGATTCGCGTGGATCGTGTTTTGTTTTCCAGCGTTCATTATCCGGCGAACTACGGTTTGATTCCCCGTACATATTGCGAAGATCACGATCCTTTGGATATTTTGGTATTGGGGCAGGAACCCGTTTTTCCTCTGACGATTATGGCCGCGCGTCCGATCGGTGTGATGAAAATGGTCGATCAGGGGGAGGCCGACGACAAAATCATTGCCGTACACGCCGATGATCCTGAATATGCTCATTATTCTTCGATTGATGAATTGCCCCCGCACCGTATGATTGAAGTGCAGCGCTTTTTTGAAGATTATAAAAAACTGGAAAACAAAACGGTTGTCGTTGAAGGCTTTTTAGATCAGAACGAAGCGTTTAAAGTTATTATGAACGCCGTCGCCGAATATGAAAAAGTTAAGGAAACTCTGACCGGATACGTTAAGCGGTAAATCTTCATTTCAGCTGTTCACGCAGGGATTCTATCGCGTTTCTGGCCAGTAAGTCGCAACGTTCGTTTTCCGGATGTCCGGCATGTCCTTTTACCCAATGCCAATGCAAAACGTGTTCTTTGTTCAAACGGTAAATGTCTTGCCATAAATCGCTGTTTTTTACGGGCTTTTTATCCGCCGTCCGCCAACTGTTTTTTACCCAGCCGGACAACCATTCGGTTGCTCCTTTCATGACATATTGGCTGTCTGTATAAATGTCTGCTTCGCAGGCTGTCTTCAACAGTTTAAGCGCATTGATCACCGCGATTAATTCCATGCGGTTGTTGGTCGTGGCTTCGGCCGATCCGCTGATTTCCTTTTCAACGTCTTTATAACGCAAAACGGCTCCCCAACCGCCTAGTCCGGGGTTGCCGCTGCATGCTCCGTCCGTAAAAATTTCAATTTTTTTCATGGCGTTAATCTGGCACGTTCGCAAAAAAATGTCGAGAAGATAAAATCATCACCTTGCTTTTTTTATAAAATGATTGATATGATTGAAAAAAACGAATGAAGAGAGTGCGATGGCTTTTCCTTTTTTTACCTGCGGCGGCTTGTTCTACTGGGTTGATCGGTACAGTTATGCCGGTTGGCGGATTCAGGAATCTATGTGGACCAGACGTTGTCGATTGTTGGATCCGTATAATATTAAAAGGACTGTCGGAACTTTTGATGCGTGTTCTGATACGTTATCGTATTTCCTGCGTGCATGGGAAATTCCCCCACCGTCTAAAAATGCCGTTGTGATCATTCACGGCCTTTTTCAACGGCCGTCATCGTTTGAAGGCATGGCGCATTCTTTACAAAAAAGTTTTGAACCGATTGTTTTCAGTTATCCGATGTTGCGGTTTGATCTGGTCAAATCGGCGCGTACATTAAATGCGCTGCTGGAAGGTCGGCCGGATATTGATCGAATTAACTTTGTCGCGTATGGAACGGGCGGTTTGATTTTGCGTCAAGCGATCGCTTTAAATCCGGAATGGTTGGAAAAAATGGATCGCAGCGTTTTTTTGGCTGTTCCCAACCACGGTTATTCTTTTGCGGATAAATGGAAAGATAAAAAATGGTATAAATGGGTTTTCGGCGCGGCCGGAACGAATCTTTTGCCCCAAACGGCGGATGCTTTGCCGCCCATGATCGGCGAATTCGGCGTGATTATAGGGGGAAAGGACGATGAAAAAGGTTTTAATCCTTTTTTGAAAAAGGATAATGACGGATTGTTGACGGTTGACGGCGCTAAGTATGACAATGCCAAAGAAGACTATTTGGCATTAAACAAGACGCATTTTTTCCTGCATCAGGATGACAAGGTTGTGGAAATGGTCCATAGCTTTTTAAACACGGGGCGTTTCGGCCGCGGTGTGCGAGTGCGCAAAGAACAAAACTATACTAATTTGTGGGATCGTTAGTTTTTTTCTCGTTTTTCCATATTTTTGGCTTTAACCCACAGATTTTCCATTTCATCCAACGTGGTTTGTTCGAATGGTTTGTTTTGTTGCTTTAATGTTTCTTCAATATAGGAAAAGCGTCGTTCAAATTTCGCATTTGTTCGTTTCAGCGCTTTTTCCGGATCGATTTTCAGCTTTCTCGCCAAATTGACGCAGGCGAATAACAGATCGCCCATTTCATCTTCGCGTTCGGATTCGTGTTCTTTTTGTGCTATTTCGACGCGCAATTCATCGCTTTCTTCGACAATCTTATCCAATACGAGCTCCGGCTTATCCCAGTCGAAGCCGACTTTCGCGGCCCGATTTTGTAATTTATAGGCTCGGATCGTTGCCGGCAACGCTTTGGCAATGCCGGATAAGACGCCGTCTTGTTTATGTTCTTTCCGTTCCTGTCTTTTTAATTTTTCCCAGTCGGGCATTGTTGTTTCGTTTCCGAAAACATGCGGATGTCGTCGGATCATTTTTTCGCAAGAGGCTTTAACGATATCTGAAAAATCAAAAAATCCCTTTTCTTCGGCAAGTCGGGCATAAAAAACAATGTGAAATAACAGGTCGCCCAATTCTTCGCATAATGCGTTTGAGTCTCCGGTTGCTACGGCATCGTAAACTTCGTAAGCTTCTTCCAGTGTATAACCGGAGATGCTTTCGGCCGTTTGACGGCAGTCCCACGGGCATCCTTTTTCCGGATCGCGCAAACGGGCCATAATTTGCAACAAATCGTCAATAGAAGCTTTTTTCGTTTCAGACATCTTTTTTAGTTTTGTTTCTTCGGTGGTTAATTTATGCCTATATATAAAACGGAAATGTTTTTTGACAACAGGTTTTATAAAAAAACGACTCAGATATTTTGTCTATTTTGCCGCGGTTTGTTTTATTTTATTGCGCATTTTTGGAAAAGAGAGAAAAAAGTACACTTTCATACACTGTTTGAATATAAAAATAAAAAACTTTCAACAGATTGATTTTTATGTGTTTTTTTTGAGTTGCGGAAGTTTTTATGAAAAAAAAGGAAATTCTGGACAAAATGTGCTTGAAAAAGGAAAAAAGCTTCGGTATAACTTTTATTAAAGAAATGTTTTTTAGGAGTAGGTTCTTATGGACGAAAAGAAACCCGTAAAATTGATTGTCAGTGATATCGACAACACGATTTCCGATTACTTTAACAACTGGGGTTTGGCCTGGGATAAGGGAATCGGCGCTTTGGCTGAAAGCCGCGGTATGGAAAAGGATAAGCTGTACGAAGAAATTCGTGATAATGCTGACGGATATGCCCGTTTCCATAACTTTCCGGATATCATTAAACAGACGCCGTCTTTAAGTCTGGAAGGAAAAACGCCTGAAGAACGCGCCCGTCTGGAAAAAAACGATGCGAAAATCTGCCACGAAGTTGCTAAGGAATATCACAACGGCAATACCATGTATGAAGGCGTCATGGCTACAATTCGCAAGGCGAAGGCTGCCGGAGCTCAGTTTGTTCTGTATACCGATTCTCCCGTTTCCGGTGCGATTGCGCGTATGGCGGACATGCAGTTCCCGATTGATATGTTGGACGGTTTGGTTTGCCGTGCGGATCCGACGACCGAAGTTGTTGACGGGAAGGTTCAATTTAAAAAGGCTCCGATGCAGGTGACCGGTGGTGTTTATAACGGTTATCGCGACCAGCTTGTCGAAAAATTGGGCGATAAATTGGTTATCAATGACGGCGAAGTCTGGAAACCGAACATGGATGTCATGCAGGGGATCATGGATCGTCACGGAGCTACCGCCGAAGAAACCGTTATGGTCGGTGATAACATTAAATCGGATGGCGGAGCCGTACGTTTGGGATGTCATTTCGCATGGCAGAAAGAAGGGTCGGAAGTTTGCCCCGAAGCTCAGGCTATGTACTCCAAAATCAATGAAATGGCCAGCTATAAGGTCGGAGCTCAGGCTCATTTGGATAATTTGGAAAAAATGTCCAAGGAAGATCCTGCTTTAGGTAAAATGTATCAGGATAAGATGGTTACGTTGGAAGGCGGTTTCAAAGATTTGAATAAGTTCTTCCGTTTCCAATCCGCTGAACGCTCCAACGCTCAGGCAAAGACTGTCGAAAATATCGCGGTAAAAGCTGCCGTTGCCCGTCGGATTTCCGGTCGTTAATAGGTTTTTATCGTTACTGATATTAAAAAGGGGGGAAGGTATTGCTTTCCCCCTTTTAATATTCGGGGAAAATTTCTTTAACATCCTAAATTTAAATGTAAAATTGTTTTTTTAGTGCGCTCGCTCTTGACAGAAAGACAATAAGCTTGCAATCTATAAAAAAGAAGTTATCTGTTCGTGTGATGAAAGGAAACAGTCTTGTCTAACCAATATACGGAAGAAAACTTAATCCGTGCCGCTTCGTTTCTGCCTTCCCAAGAAGAAAAAGAACAACAGATGACGGATATAGCCGCTGCGGCGGATCCCTTGTCGGCTCTTTTATATTCCGATGATCGGGAAACTGTTTTATACGGTATTTTCGGGGATGTTCCCGATTACGGTAATCCCGATATGGAAACGCTGTGGGATGTAGTGTTGGACGCCGATCCCGAAGATATTTATGAATATTGTTTCCGTAAAGGAATAGATCTGTTTATGGATGACGGAAGGCCTGTGCCGGGGTGGCGTGATATCGCTGTTATGTTAAAAGCGATTGAAAAAGGTATCCTGCAACTGGCTTAAAAGGAAAAGTGCGGATGCCTGATGAAAATCCTTCGGTAAAAGAAAATACGGTTCCTGCAAAAACGACGTTTATGGCGCATTTGCGTAATTATTTTTTGACCGGATTGTTGGTGGCCGCTCCAGCCGCATTGACAATTTATTTGGCGGTTTTATTTGTTAATTTCGTCGATACCAGAGTTCGCCATTTAATTCCGGATGAATATAATCCGGAACAATACTGGCCTTTTGCAATACCGGGGCTGGGGGTTGTCGTCGTTTTTATCGCCTTGATCGTTTTGGGGGCTTTTACAACCGGATATGTCGGGCGTTTGTTGGTGCGTATCTGGGAACGTATGTGGGAAAAAATCCCGTTTGTTTCCGGTGTTTATTCGACCTTTAAACAACTGTTTGAAACGGTTTTTTCCAAAAAATCAAACGCGTTTCGTCAGGTTGTTATGGTCGAATTTCCCAGAAAAGACGTTTGGACGGTGGCTTTTATCACTTCCGATGTTCCTTTGGCTTTGTCCGATGCGTTACATGATGACGATTTAGTGTCTGTTTATGTGCCGACGACTCCGAACCCGACTTCCGGATATTGGAGTATGTACCGTAAAAAGGATGTTATTCCGTTGGATATCCCTGTTGAAGACGGGTTGAAAATGGTTATTTCATTGGGAATCGTTTCCAAAAGAAAAAATAATGAAGATTAAGCGGTTTATAACCGCTTTTTTTTTATGGCAAATGATGTTACAACAAAGCTTTGATTATTTGATTGAAGAGGTTTTTTTATGCCGTCTTTAGCCGAACAAACTCAACATCGCAGAACTTTTGCGATTATTTCCCACCCGGACGCCGGTAAAACGACGCTGACTGAAAAATTATTATTGTTCGGAGGCGCGATTCAAATGGCCGGAGCCGTTAAAGCGCGCGGTGAGCAACGGCGTGCGCGATCCGACTGGATGAAGGTTGAACGTGAACGCGGTATTTCCGTCGCGTCGTCGGTTATGACGTATGAATACAAAGATTGTACTTTTAATCTGTTGGATACGCCGGGACACGAAGACTTTTCCGAAGATACTTATCGCGTTTTGACCGCTGTCGATTCCGCAGTCATGGTTATCGATGCAGCCAAAGGGATTGAAGACCGCACGCGCAAGCTGTTTGAAATTTGTCGTTTGCGCGATGTTCCGATTATAACGTTTATCAATAAAATGGATCGTGATTCGCAGGATCCGTTCGCTTTGTTGTCCGAAATCGAAGATACGCTGGCGTTAGAGGTTGCGCCCGTGACTTGGCCGATCGGATCGGGCAGGGACTTTAAAGGGTGTTATGACCTTTTAAACGACAGACTGTTTTTAATGGAGCGCGGATCGACGGCCGAAGCGGAAACGTGTAACGGTTTGGATGATGAGAAATTAGACGCTTTATTGCCGACGGATCTGGTCGCTAAATTGCGTGAAGACGTTGAAATGGTTCGTGGTGTTTGTCCGGCTTTTGATCGTCAGCTGTATTTGGAAGGTATCCAAACGCCCGTCTTTTTCGGATCGGCGATTAATAATTTCGGCGTTCGTGAATTGATTGACGGATTGGTGGCGTATGCGCCGTCTCCTCGATCGCAACCGACCGTATCGCGTAAAATCGAACCGACAGAGGAAAAGGTTTCCGGTTTCGTGTTTAAGATTCAAGCGAATATGGATCCGAAACATCGCGACCGCATAGCTTTCGTTCGTTTGTGTTCCGGACATTTTCAACGCGGAATGAAGTTGTTGCATGTCCGTAGCGGAAAATATCTGCCGATGCATAACCCGATTATGTTTTTGGCGCAGGAACGCGAATTGGCTGATGAAGCATTACCCGGTGATATTATCGGTTTGCCCAATCACGGGAATCTAAGAATCGGCGACGCTTTGAGCGAAGGCGAACAATTGACTTTTACGGGAATTCCGTCTTTTGCGCCCGAATTATTGCAAAAGATCCGTTCAACCGATCCTTTGAAGGCCAAACATCTGGGAAAAGCTTTGCAACAGATCGCCGAAGAAGGCGGCGCAAGCGTTTTTAAACCGATGATAGGAACGGATTGGATTGTCGGTGTCGTCGGTTCTTTGCAGTTTGATGTTTTGGCTGATCGTATTCGTACGGAATATGAAATTCCCGTTATCTTTGAGCCGACTTCCTTGTATACGGCGCGTTGGGTCAAAGCGGAAACGTCGGCTGATTTGGAGGCCTTTGTCAACGCCAATCGTTCGGCTTTGGCGACCGATCATGACGGGGAATGGGTTTTTCTGGCCCGTAATGCGTGGCATTTAAATAAAACGACGGAAGATTTTCCGAAAATTAAACTGCAGGAAACCAGACAGAATGCGTAAAAAAAGGCTTGCGATTTTGCAAGCCTTTTTAATTTATCTGCCGGCAGATTTCTTTTGCATCATTTGTGTTGCCTGCAGTGTGTGATTTTTGCCGCTTTCTTCCATAATAACGGCTTTAAGTCTTTCAGCGTCTTTTTTCAAAGATCCGCTTAAAAAAACAATGTCAGTCGCGGCCTTTTCATATTTCGGATTTCTGTCCTGATGCATTTTGCGCATGATGGCTGTAGCCGTTTCCATCGCTTTTTTGTCACCGGCTTCAATGCTTTTTTTCAGCAATTCCACATTTAGACGCAAACCGTCCGTTTTGAATTCCTGTTTTTCCACAGGCTTCCTGACCGTCCAACCGTCACCTAAAACGGTGCGTCTTTGTTCTTGTCGCCAAGACTGTTCAAGCGGTCTGTTGACATTGGAACGTTTTTTAGTACCTGTCATCCAACGATTGAAATCTTTCATAACATGGGATAACAGAATGCTTTCTTTTTCCGGCTTGATATAAATGCTTTTGTAACCTTCTTTTTTGAAAGCTTCCGCTGTCTTCGGATGTAAAAGGGCTTTTCCGCCCAAGTCGGGAACTTTTCCGTTAAAAGCGCCTTTGGACAATAAATCAACGATGACGGCGGATTCAAAATCGCGGAAAGTTTCTTCCGAATAATGCTCCATAAAAACAGCCGGAGTTTTCAACAAATCGCGTCCTTCCCGAGCCGGAATATTGCGGCTGATTAAAAAATCATCGGTGAACGGATTATCTTTGTCGGCAATATATTTGCGCATTTCCAGATCGGTGGATACTGTTTCCAAATTTTTACCGGACATTTCGGTATATTGATCCGTCAGATAATTTGTCAGTGTCGTTTTGCCAATGCCGGGCAAACCGATGACAACCGTTTTACACAGTTTTTCCGCAAATAAATCAGAAGGATTCATTGTCGCCATTGAATGCGCCTATCTTGTTTTTGTTGCCAAGTGTTTCATTACGACCGGATTTAATTTTTCAGCGGGTTTCTCTTGTGCCTGGGCTTTTGCTTCCAAAGCTTTGCTTTGAGGCATGAAACGGTAATGCTTGCTTAAATCCATAAAACTTTCCAACACTTCCGTCGGGCGATTCGTATCATTCATTTGTCCCAAATGTTCGGCGGTTGTCAGTTTGTAGTTCGGGTCCTGACAAAATGTTTTGTAACAACGCAATGTCGCCTCATCAATGACGGTGCCGCCTTTTTGCCATGCGTAGTTCATGCCGCAGGTGATTGCCGCCGTTCCGTCCGAACGGATGTTGTCTCCGACCATAACGGCTGTCGACGGATCCTTAACGCCCATATCGTCCAAAATTTTTTGCATGTTTTTGGGATTGGGCTTGTTGGTTTTCGGTTCCAAAACAACCAATTTGTCGCCTAAAGCGTTGCGGAATTCTTCAGCTTTGCCTTTGACGGGCTTGTGAATGACCTGTCCGTCCTTTAAATCCGGCAGAACGTACAACCCGTCAATCATATCGGCCGTAATGCCCATTTTAGCCAGACGGGGAACGCAGACGGATTCACGGGAATCCGTATACAAAACCAATTTAGCTCCGGAAGCTTTAATTTTGTTAATTGTTGCCAAAACGCCGTCATACAAGACATCTTTGCTTTTATCTTTATCCCATTCGTGGAAAATCTGTTCCTGCGCTTTTTCCATTTCAGGGGAGGTCGGCTTCAACGACGGCGTCAAAGATACATCCATACGTAAATCTTTGCCGATATAGGGGCCGGAAATATGCTTCATGCTGTCGGGAACATGTGCCAACAAATCCTGTTCAATGTCGGCGCGATCGCGGCCGTGCAGTTTTGCCAATTTGTCCATGGCTGAGTCTAAAGCATTCCCCCATGCACCGAATTTATCGGCAATGGTGTTATCGATATCGCTGACAACCAGACTGATAGGCTTTTTTTCGGACATGATTATATCCCCTTTCAAAAAGAAATCCATTAACATTTTTATATCAAAAGCAGATGCAAAAGAAAAGGCTTTTTTTTGTCTATAGACGAAAAAAATGATTTTTTTCATAAAAAATTCTTCGGGATTCTTTTTTTTACAATGCAGTTTTTTCTTGAAAAAAATGTTTTTCTTTTCTCAGCGGAATGCCGGAGAAGGTGGACAAAATCATAAAGAGAATGCTCTTCTTATCAACGCAAAGGGATAAAAAAGAGCTTACTTGTCTTTACTTTTCTTGTTTGACGGTTCATTTTCTGCTTTGTCGGAACATTTTGAAAAATCGACATTATATAAAGTAAACGGAGCCGGTGTATTTAGTTCCTCGGTAATGCCGCAGGGTACGTCTTTGCCGGTCATCAACCGTAAAATAAAGGAAGAGTTGTTTGATGCATTGGCAAAAAATGAATAACGTTTCTGCATGTTGTAAAACAGATCAGGGTGATTGGGGATTTCAAAAAATAACAAAATAGACTTCACCCGATGTTTTTTTAACAGTCGTACGATCACTTCATTATCGGCGGCATAGAGCATCCAGAAATTATCCGCAATGCCTTCGATGTTTCTGTGATACGGCGTTCCGATAACTTTGCCGTCCAATTCCCATATGATTTCAGGGCCGGAAGAAGAGTCGGATAAAATGCTGCCTTCTCCTGTCGGCAGATAGGGTTTGACGATACGTAACGGCGGACGTCT
The DNA here is from genome assembly GCA_045587165.1 of Alphaproteobacteria bacterium. Lineage (GTDB taxonomy): Bacteria > Pseudomonadota > Alphaproteobacteria > CAAGCB01 > CAG-977 > UBA11549. Next base: position 16,492 of record JAZNBT010000034.1, read on the forward strand.
GGGGGATAAGGATCGATTGACTGAAATGTAATTCACCCCCAGATATGTAGCGCATAATATGTAAACAGCGATCAAAAAAACAGTCTTTTTCTTTTCGGAATATTCTTTTTTTTCTGTGCGCAAAGAAAAGGCCGTTACAAAAATATACGGTGTAAACAAAGAGGATATCCGCGCGTACCTGATTGCCGTAAACGACAGACCTGTTAAAGCCAACAGCGGAATGAAAACCAAGATTAATATATTGCGTTGTTTTTCGGAACAAAACTTGAAAATGCAAAGTCCGGTGAACAATGCCAAAACAGACGGAAAACTGCCCAAGAAAAACATTACGGGTTTTTTTATGCTGGGCTGCAGTTCAATGATGTGGTTTGCCCAGATTTCTTTGATAAAAGGCGGAAAATAAGGCTTGAAGATAACATCCGGAGGGAAAAACAGGAATAAAATTCCGATGAAAGCCGCGGCAATTATCGCCGTGTTGATTGATTTTTGCCAAAACGAATGCAGTTGTTGCTTTTCTTCCAGTAAAGAAAGAATGATCATCGCCGTGGCGGTGAAGCCGATGACGACAACCAATAAAAAGGACAGGCGCCCGTTGTCGGGAAAGAAGAAACCTTCAATCGGCGGATTAATTGTCAGGAAAATAAACGAACTGATGAAGTAATAAAAATAAAAAAGGGCGCAGGTTTTCACCGGCGTTTTGTTCATTAAGAACAGTAAAACCAAACTTGTCAGCAATCCGTAAGATGTCAATATTCCTTCAATGGATGTCCACAGGCATAGTCCGGCACCGATGCCCGCGGCGCACAGATATTTTGTATTTTGTGAACACAGATAGCGGATTAATCCGCCCGTTGTGATGAAAATGAAAAATGCCGTCAGAGCGTGATGATCCGGTTTGATTAAAATATATGTTTCCGTGACGGAAGGCTGCAGGAAAAATAAACAAACCCCGATTAAACGCAAAATCGGTCCTGCGATGGGCTTTAACCCCCAAACCAAAGCAACGGCAGAGAGAATCAATGTTCCGATCTGAAAAATATAGCCGCCCCAAAAAACAGCTTCTTTTAACGGAAAAAACAAAAAGGCGGGCAAAGAAAAGAACAGCCAGAAAATATCCGTTATGCGTGTAAAATGTAAAATTTCGCCGAACGGATAGTTCGTGTGCATGTACGGCGTTTCCGCCCAGTTGCGATTGAGGATCAGATCCAGAACGCGTCGCGCATGCGTATAGTTGTCCGTATCGGGATAACGGTCGCTCAGTTCAGGCAGGACGACCAACTGCGAAATTAAAACGAAAACGGAGATGAAAAGGTATTCGTACTTTTTATAAAAAGCGTACATCGGCTTTTTATCCTTTTTGTTATTATTTTTTCAAAAAGATACGGGAAAACCCCTTGACCGTCAAGGCTGCGTTTTATACGCCGCTGCCGCCGACGGTGATTTTTGAAATACGCACGGAAGGTTGCCCGACGCCGACGGGAACCATTTGTCCGCCTTTGCCGCATGAACCGATCCCGTTATCCAAACAAGAATCCGATGCGACCATGTCAATCGAATTCATGACGTCAATTCCGCTGCCGATTAAAGTGGCGTCTTTGATCGGAGCGGTGATTTTTCCGTTTTCAATTAGGTAAGATTCCGCCGAAGTGAAAACGAATTTGCCTGATGTAATGTCAACTTGTCCGCCATGGAAAGATTTTGCAAAAATCCCTTTTTTCACGGAGGCGATCAATTCTTCCGGATCGTTATTTCCGTCGGTCATGAATGTATTTGTCATGCGTACTTGCGGAGCGTAGGCGAAAGATTCCCGTCGTCCGTTTCCTGTCGGTTCTTTGTTCATCAGTCGGGCGTTTAAACGATCCAGCATATAGTTTTTCAAAATGCCGTCCTCGATTAACACCGTTCGCTGTGAAGAAGTGCCTTCATCGTCAATCGTAACGGATCCCCGACGGTCGGGCAATGTACCGTCGTCAACGATCGTAATGCCTTTGGCTGCGACCTGTTCACCGATTTTACCGGTAAAAACGGACGATCTTTTACGGTTAAAGTCGCCTTCCAATCCGTGGCCGACAGCTTCGTGCAATAAAACGCCGCACCATCCGCCGCTGAGGACGACGGGCATTTCTCCTGCCGGAGCGGGAACGGATTCCAAATTGATCAATGCCGTGCGCAATGCTTCATCGGCAGCGGACATCCAAACCGTTTCATCGACAATTCTGTCATAGAGGTATCTTCCGCCCAATCCGAAAGCGCCGCTTTCCATGCGATCGCCGTTTTTAACGACAACGCTGATCATCAAATTGACCAAAGGTCTGATATCAGCCGTTTCGCGTCCTTTCGCCTGAATGATTTTTACAACCTGCCATTCACCAGATAAAGCGGCGGATACCTGAATGACTTTGGGATCTTTGGCTCGCAGATAGGCGTCAATCCGTCCCATTAATGCGACTTTATCTTCGAATTTGATCAGTGAAAGCGGATTGGCATCGGTATATAACGCGACCGGATCGGTTAAAGGCGGCAAATACAAAGTTTGATTCGATCCTGCCGTTTTCTTTATCGGACTGACACTGAGGGCCGCCTGTTTTAACGCTTTCGGCGTTAATTCGTTTGAAATCGCGTAAGCGTAGGTTTCTTCGCAGATCGCACGCAACCCGAATCCCGTCGTCGCATCAAAAGAAGATGTTTTAATTCGTCCGTCGTCCAGTGTCAGCCGTTCGGAAAAACGGTATTCCAGAAACAATTCGCCGTCACTGCAACCGGATAAAGCATCTTGAACGGTTTTTTTTGTTTCTTCTTTATCCATTCGGTTAAAGAAGATTTCATCTGCGATTCTTTGATCTGTCATGCCGATACCTTTCACTTTTTAATTATATTTAAATCTTATTTGCAAAAAATAATTTAATAAAACAAGAGGCACTGTACTTTTTTATAAAAATAAAAATCAAGGAGAAATAATCATGTTTCCGCTGCTCGGTTTATTTGTTGTCGTCGGCAGTGTTGCCGGCGGTTATTTATGGGGGGGCGGACATTTCAGTGTATTGTGGCAGCCCGGCGAATTTTTAATTATCGGCGGGGCGGCTTTCGGCGCTTTTTTGATTTCAAATCCTCCGTCGGTTGTTTTAACGACGTTTAAAACGTTACCGCGGATTTTTATGCCGCCGCGCTATAATAAAAACAGTTTTTCCGATGCTTTGGGCATGTTGTATGTATTCTTCCGTTTGGCTCGCTCAAAGGGGGACATGATGCTTGAATCCCATATTGAAAAACCGGAATCAAGCGATATTTTCAAGCAATTTCCTTTGGTGACCAAAGATCATGAAGCAATGGATTTCATGACGGGATATATGCGTTTGTTGACTTTCGGCACTTTGGCTCCGCATGAAGTCGAAGCCGTTATTGATGCCGAAATGGAAGGAATTCAACATGAGAAGGAAGCGTTGTCCGCCGGATTGAACCGTGTTGCTGACGCTTTGCCGGGGTTGGGGATCGTTGCTGCGGTTTTGGGGGTTATTCATACGATGGGGGCGTTGAACGAGCCGCCGGAAATATTGGGAAACCTGATCGGTGCGGCGTTGGTCGGCACTTTCTTCGGCGTTTTGATGGCGTACGGTTTTGTCGGTCCTTTGGCCGCCGCCGTTGCCAATACGTTGAATCCGGAACTGGAATATTTAAATCTGATCAAAACGGCTTTGATCGGGCATATTCAGGGGTACGCGCCGCAGGTTTCGATTGAATTCGCCCGAAAATCTTTACCGCCGGATGTTCGTCCGACATTTGCCGAAATCGACGCCATGTGCGAAAATTTATAATTCAAGGAGGCTGTTATGGCCGATAAAGAACAGCCGATTGTTGTTAAACGCGTAAAAAAAGGCGCTCACGGAGCGCACGGCGGATCATGGAAGGTCGCTTATGCCGACTTTATGACCGCGATGATGGCGTTTTTTTTGTTAATGTGGATTTTACAGACGGCGACCGAAGAACAAAAAGCCGGCATTGCGGAATATTTTACGTCGGGATCCGTGTTGGATTCTTCAACTTCCGGCGGAGAAACGATTCTGACGGGCGGTTTGGAATCGTTGGAAACGGCTCCGGCGCCGCAGGCGATGCCTTTTGCCGGATTTGACGGATCAAACGAATTTCCCGTGTCCGAAAAGCAGGAACGTTTAATCAAAAAAGAACGCGAATTGTTTGATCGGGCAAGAATAGCGTTGGAAGAAGCCATGCGTTCCGACGCGTCTTTGACGGAATTGTTTGACAGTTTGGTCATTTCCGAAACGCGGGAAGGATTACAAATTCAGCTTGTCGATCAGCTGAATCATCCGATTTTCATCAGCGGAACGGATGTTTTGACGCCGAACGGGAATCGTTTGACCGGATTGTTGGCGCGCGTATTAAAACAAATGCCTCATTCTTTGGCGATTGAAGGACATACGGATGCCGTTCCGTTCAGCGGTCGGGAAGGATATTCGAACTGGGAACTGTCATCGCAGCGCGCTTTGGCTTTTCGACGTACGTTGATCGGTTTGGGAATTAAAGATAAACAAATTGCCCGCGTTATCGGCAAAGCGTCGACGCAGCCTTTTTTGAAAAACGATCCCGAAGCGCCGCAAAATCGCAGAATCAGTATTATGTTATTGTCATTGATCACTGATGAAGATAAGGAGAAACAATAAAAAAATCCCCTGATGACAGGGGTTTTCGCGTGTATTTTTCGTGTCGTAAAAAAAACAGCGGGAAAGAAAACTTCCCCGCTGCTTCTCTTGGCTATTTTGTAGCGTATGCGATGCAATACATTTTTTCGTCACCCTTGACACAAGTGCCTCCGGATGCCGTATATCCCGAAGGACACACTGTGGTTCCGAGGGAGTTTACACAACATCTTGAGGAGGAAACGGTGCATGTACCCGTGTTCGCCTGCGCCGTCGTCGTTTTTTGACAGGAGTAACCGCCAATACCGGCTTTCCATGTGTATCCCGAGTTACAGACGGCGGATGTGCATTTCTGTCCGTATGTCGCATCGTATTGACATGCCGTACAAGATGACGCATTCGACGGAACCGTACATTTGTTGCATGTCGGTCCGTTGGAGTTCGTCGCCCACCAGCCGTATCCCGATTTACAGGTGGCCGTGGTGCATTTCACCGTTCCGGCTGTGTCGCTGTATGAACATGCCGAACATGATGTCGCATTTGACGGAACCGGACAAGACGCTATACATTCGGAACTTGAGTAAACAGTGTCCGTTTTGCATTGTCCGAGACCAGTCGTCGGATTGACGAACATACAGGTGGCGCCGTCCAAGTCGGAACGAACCGTGTCGCAGTCGCCGATCGGATAGCAGCCGGCATCCCATTCGCCGTCCCGTTTCGTACGGAAGGCGTATCCGGTCGAGCAGGTAATCGGCTGGCAGGAATAACCGTTTGTGCCGGTCTTCCATGTATATCCCGTTTCGCAAGTGGCCTGAGTGCATTTCTGTCCGTATGTTGCATCATACTGGCACGCCGAACATGATGTTGCGTGTGCCGGAACGGTACATTTGTTGCATGTCGGAGCTTGAGAACTTACCGCCCACCAGCCGTATCCCGTTTCGCAAGTGGCCGAGGTGCATATATTTTCCCCAAGGGTGTCACTGTATGAGCATGCCGAGCACGATGCCACGTTGCTGGGGATGTTGCACGGCAGCGCGACACAGCAACAGCCGGATGAAGTGACCTCTGTCGTATTTCCGGGGAGGCATTGGACATTATAGCAAGCGTCGACGCACTTAAAGGCGTGGGGCGTGTCAGGGTCGGTGATGCATTTCTGACCCGCGCAGATGCGTCCCATGCTCATACCGGATTGCGTCGGCTGTGTGCAAACGTCGACACATTTGTAATTCATACATTTTTTATCGGCGGCACATTCGTCGTTTGATTCGCATTCCCCTTTTCTGACCTGCGTTCCGTTTGCGCCGGTGTTAACGGATGTATCTATGGCGACGGAATAAGATCTGCCGCGCCCTAATTTTACGGCTTTGGCGTCCGCTTCGCCGTACGGAGCGAGTATCATCAGACCCGCTAAAAAAAGCATATAACGTTTCATAATCGTTCCCTCCTGATTAATCCATGATACAGCAACAGCCGTCCGAAGACTTTGTCGTGCCCGAAGGACATGAACTTACAGTACCCGTCGGAGTGGTCGGGGTTGTTGTTCCTGTATCGCCGTCGTCGTCGCCAACAACGACGTCATTGTTCCCCGTCCTGTCAAAAATAATGTCTGCGTCAATGGCGACTAATTCGCGAGCTCCGTTACAAAGTTCGTTTCCTTCTGCGTCGTAACCATATACGGTTTTACTATCGACACATTTGAATCTCTCAACTTGATAAAAGTTGCTGCTATCCCCCTCGTTATAATTAAGCGTGTTATTGTTTACCGCCGCATTGGCATTCGCCGATACAATCAAAGCGATCGCGAAAATGCCGGTATAAAGAAATTTTTTCATGGAACCCTCCTTAAATACTTTTCCTTATGTATCTATTATGGATACATTTTAACTATAGCTGAAAAAACCATAATGAATCAAGTAGGTTAAGAAAAAAATATAAATAAGGGGGATGTGGAATATTATGTGTATCCGATAATTGATTTTATTTTGGATACTTTCGGGGGAGGTTATTCTTTAATTTTAAAGCTTTTTGCCAGATTTAAAAGGGCCGTCTGCTGTTCTTTTGTTAAAGATCGAAACAATTCAAGCATAGTCGTTTCATCGGAGGAATGCGAAATAAATCCTTTTAAATCAAGCAATAAATCCTCTATTTTCAAACAGATTTGGGATGCCGATGCGTTTTGAGCCGACTTGTTTATCGATTCTCGGGATAGTAATAAATCCGAAATATCACATTCCAAAGCTTTGCTGAGCTTGATCAGCCAAAACTCTTTCAGCTGGATATGGCCTTTTTCCAGCTTGTTGATTTGAGCGCGTTGCGTGTCCATTTTGTCAGCCAACTGCTGCATGGTCCAGCCTTTGGCCAGACGCAGTTTTTCAATATTATTCGGACGCCTTGTTTGTTCTCTTTTTTTCATTCGGGCATTATGTCACAGCTGAAAAAAGGCATAAATATCCCGTTGGGATACATGAGTTTGGGTGCTTTACAAATAAATTTGTTATGAATGCCGTATCCCGGAAAAAATTATAAAAAAAGCCCCTGATCTCAGGGGCTTTTGCGGATTATATTTTGTTTTCGGGCGGCAGGTAAGCCTGTCGACGATATTCCAGATTTTGCGACAAAAACTGATTGAGCCGTTTTTGAACTTTTCCGTTAATGCTGTTTTCAGGATAATTTCCGCCGGCGTTTCGTTCTCCAGCCGGCAGGTCGGTCAGAATTTCAATCCCTTCATCAATCGTGGATACCGGATAAATATGGAACATACCGGCTTTACAGGCATCGACGACATCTTGGCGCAGCATTAAATTCACGACGTTTGTTTTGGGAATTAAAACACCTTGATTCCCCGTTAATCCGCGCATACGGCAAATATCAAAGAAGCCTTCGATTTTTTCGTTGACGCCGCCGATAGCCTGAATTTGTCCGAATTGGTTGACCGATCCGGTTACGGCCAGACTTTGTTTGATGGGAACGTCGGATAAGGCCGACAGCAAAGCGTATAATTCCGTCGAGGAAGCCGAATCCCCGTCGATTTCACCGTAGGATTGTTCGAAAACAAGTGTGGCTTCCATCGACAGCGGTGCGTTTTGGGAGAAACGTGATGCCAGAAAACTCGACAAGATTAAAACACCTTTGGTATGCAGCGGCCCGCCTAAATCGACTTCGCGTTCAATGTCGATGATTTCGCCCGCCCCCATACGTGTCAGGCACGTAATCCGGCTGGGTTTCCCGAAGGAGAGCTGCCCGAATTCAAAAACCGCCAAACCGTTGATTTGTCCGACAACGGCTCCGTCGGTGTCAATCAATACCGTTCCGCGTTTGATTTGTTCGGTCATTCTTTCCTGAATACGGTCGGAACGTTTGATTTTGGATATGATCGCCTGATCAACATGGGCGCGCGTAATGACGGGGGCTTTCCCGTCCGAGAAGGCGCAATAGTTCGCTTCGCGAATCAGGTCACTGATTGAAGCGATGTGCGCGGTCAGTTTTTGACTGTCTTCCGCCAGTCGGGATGCATGCTCGATTAAACGGGCGACGGCGTCTTTGTGCAAAGGACGCAGCTTGTTTCGCCGTGCCTGCGTGGCTATCAGGCGGGCATATTTGGATATGTTTTCTTCCGTTTTTTCCATATAAGGGAAAAAGTTCGCTTCCACCTTGAACAATTCCGTAAAATCGGGATCGTTTTCCGCCAACATGTAATACAGTTCCGGTTCCCCCAGTAAAACGATTTTGATGTTTAAAGGAATGGCTTCCGGTTCCAGAATGGTTGTCATCATTCCGTCGGACGACGGCGGATCCATCGTGATTTTTTTTGAGCGCAAAGATCTTTTTAACGCTTCCCAAGAAGACGGTTGATTTAACAAATCTTTGGCTTCGATAACCAAAAAACCGCCGTTGGCTTCATGCAAAGCACCGGCTTTGATCATGTTAAAATCCGTAACCAAAGCTCCGTATTGTTGCTGTCGGTCGATACGTCCGATCAGGTTGGTTAAAATCGGATGATCCAAAAAGATTAAAGGGGCGCCGTTTTTGTCGGTATGGTCGACTAAAACGTTGACTTTGTAACGGCGCAAAGCTCCGTCGGTTTTTTGTTTGGGTAAAATAGGCAAAGATTGATCTTCATCCGTCGGCAGCGGCGGTTGAGACAGATCTTCTTCGTCTTCCAAAAATAAATCGACGTTTTCGATGATATCATCGTACATGTTGCGCAAAAAGGCGGTAACGCTTTTGTTTCGGCGATATTTTCTTTTCAAGTCGTCAATCAGATGTTTAATGGCCAAAGAAGCGAATTTTTCATTGAGTTTTTCGATTTGTTCGCGTTGTTCCTTTTCCCATTTGGGAATGTCGTGTACGGCATGTTCCAATTCTTCCTGTGCGGCGTTTAATTCGGCCAGAACTTCCTGTTGTTCTTCTTCGGATAATTTTTCAAAGGCTTCGGGGCTTAAAACGTCGCCGTCCTTTGTCGGAGCGACGACCAGACCGACCGGCATGCGCAGAACGGAAACATTTTTGCCGGAGGTATGCTTTTGAATCTCATCAAAATATTTTGTTTTTTGTTCTCGGAAAGCGTCTTCAATCGTTTGCAGTTGGGTTTTGTATTCTTCACCGTCAAAAACGGCAGGCAACGCTACTCTGATTTCATTTATCAGTTTGTCAGTTTCCTTTGCAAAAATTCTGGCTTTTCCCGCCGGCATGCGAATGGCTGAAGGTTTGTAGGGCGTTTTAAAATTGTAAACGTAACACCAATCGTTGGGCGTTTTGCATTTTTTCGCCGCTTTGCTTAACAGCTGACGAACCAAAGACGCCTTGCCCGTTCCTTCGGGGCCGATGCAAAACATGTTATAACCGTAAGAATCGACGCTGATGCCGAAATGAATGGCATTGATTGCCTGCTCCTGCCCCAAAGGCTGATTTAAATCTTCCAGATCCTTGGTCGTTTCAAAAGACAGAAAATCCAAATCGCAGGAACTGTACAAATGTTGATGAGAAAGAGCTGATACGGTCATTTTGTACCCCTTGTTTGTATGCGAACCGGAACGTTTAATCGCCGGCCCGGCGTTTCAAGATATAAAGACTTGTCGCTATGATGATAATCACTCCGACGGCAAAATGCAAAGAAAGCGTTTCATGAAAGAAACACCAACCGATAAAAGCCGATACGGGAATCTGCAGATAATCGACAGGCGAAATTACGGTTGATTTGCCAATCTGGTATCCGCGAATAATGCAATACTGTCCGCCGGTGGCCGTCGCTGCGATGGCCAAAAGGCAAAGTGTCGTTTTCAATCCGAACGGAACCCATTGGCAATACGCCGGATAAGCCATCGTTATGGCACAGGCCAATCCGAAATACATCAGCATGGCCAGATGATTTTCCGTTTTCGACAGTTTTTGAATGTAAATATACGTCAATGCCAGTAAAAACGAAGCGTTTAATGCTACAATTTCAGGAAAACTGAGCCCCATCGGACCGGGATCAAGAACAATGATAACGCCGATAAAGCCGATTATCGTCGCAATTCCTCTTTTCCAACCGACTTTTTCTTTCAGCATGACTGCGGCCAACGGGATCGTAAACAGAGGACGCGTAAAAACAATCGATGTCGCTGTCGCCAAATTCATGTGTGTAAAACTGTAAAAGGTTAAAAGGATGTTTGCCGTACCGAATAATAAGCGAAACGCGTAATTTTTATACTGCGTCGTTTTCATGACGCCGAAGCCCGTTTTGATGATAAACGGTAAAACGATCAGTGACTGCAGCACCCCGCGCAGAAAAACGATCTGAACCGATCCCAGCTTTTCTCCGGTAAATTTAACGGTACTGTAGGAAATTTGAAATAAAATCACCGAAGCGACCAACCATAATGCTCCGGCAACATTCGGATGCAGCCGGGGGAATTTGATTTTTTGAAAGCATTTCGGCATTTGATTTGTTACCTTAAAAGCTGAAGCACATCATTATACGGGGCAGAATATGAATCAATCGTATATATTGACGTTGGAAATTATTGAAAATTATCGCCTGATCTGCCGTCAGGAATCCGGAAATATTGAAAATTGGTTGATTCTGGGACGTTGTCTGGTTGACGTCCAACAATATGAAGAAGCCGAAAACGCTTTGATGAAAATTTTTGAAGAGGGGCGTTTCTTTTCGTTTAAAAACGGAACGCCTCGTTTGCGACCGGCCGCTTTGTTGCATTGGCGGCGAAATCGCTTGTTCTTTGCAAAGGCATATACGGATATGGCAATGATTTCTTTAAATCAGGGAAATTTGGCCGAATCGGAACGATTGTTGACTATGGCTTTGGCTGTTTTTGAAAAAGAACGTTGCGATTATGAATATGCCCGAGCCGCAAACAGGTTGGGCATGGTGTACAGATTGGCCGGTGCTTTTGAAAGTGCGGAAGAAGCTCACTATCGTTCTAAAAAATTGGCGGAACAACATGATTGGATGTTTGTATTGGCGGAAACGTTGGGCAATTTAGGAATGGTCTATGAAGGTAAAGAGCGATTCGATCAGGCCTTGGAACATCATCGCGAAGCTTTGGCTTTGTTTGATCAGGACAAAAAATATTGTTTCGAATCCGCATGTCAGTTACGTCAAATCGGCTTGTGTTGTTTGAGGGACGGTCGGTTGACGGAAGCTTGGGAAACATTCGAAAATGCTTTGTCCGCCTTTGAAAAACAAAAAAATCTGTTGTTTCAAAGCAGAATATTGAACGATATGACCTTGGTTTGTCAGGCAAAGGGCGAGGAAGAAAAGGCATTCCGTACTGCTCAAAAAGCATTGGAAATCGCCCTGAAATCCGCGGATGCTTTTGAAATCGCCGCAAATAAGCTGTTGTATGCGGGCTTGAAAGTCGAAAAAAATCCTGATGATCCCGAAATCGAAGATTTATTGTTTGCCGCCTTGACTTTTTTTAAAGAAAAAAACAAAAAGCCGGAAAATGCCAATGCGGCGGCTATGTTGGGGTTGACTTATCTGCGTCGCGGCGAATGGGACAAAGCGGAAAGCTTTTTTAAAGATTCCCTGCATATTGAAGAAATGCTTCACCGCAGTTTGGGACAAGCCTCCGATTGCGGTAACTTGGGATTGATCGCTCAGAAAAAAGGGCAACTGCAAAAAGCCGCCGAATACTGGTTGAAAGCCTCGATCTTGTTTGAAAACAGCGGAGATGCGACAACAGCGGAATATTTTAAGAATAAAACACAGGAGTTGTTTGAAAGTCAGGAAAATACGGCTGCCGCGGCTTATTTCGAACGTCAGGCGAAAATTATGTCGGGGGTTGAAGAAGTTCTTCCTCGGGCAAAATAGGCTGTAATTCAAAAAATTCGATTTCCTTGCGAAACGGAGCCAATTTGAACAGGGCCAGAATTGCATTATGATCGGTGTTCAATATGTTTTCGGCATATACGTCGGATACGCCGATACCGGGGTGCGTATATATATGATCCGTCGGTCTGCGTCTGTAGACCGGATCGTCAGTTCCGGATTCCAGTAATTCGTCTTGAGGTTTCAATCCGGCATGAGCTTCCAAATCGTTTAGCAACCAGCTCCATCCCGTTGCACCGAAATTTCCCATTAAAACAACCGGTTCATCACGGCTGCGCGAAAAATCCGCCAAATCAAAAACGGCTTGTTTGGCTTTCCGGTATGTTTGAGCTTGCCATGGATTTTCCAATCCCGCCAGTACCAACGTTATTTTGCGCGATCCGATAACGCGGGATATCCACAAGCCGTTGTCGTCGGATGTTTTGCCTCTGTCAACGCTGGGGGTTCTGGCCAGAATCAATTTCATTTTACCCGTTTTATCCAAGGTCTGATTTTGCAATTGGAAATCGCCGATGATTTCATTTAAACGCCGATAAATTTCAACGGGAACATTTGTGAAAAAAACAAAGTCGGCCGGAGTGTTTTCCAATAAAACCCGCAAATCGTCCGCTTTTTCATCCGCCCCTTTTAAATTTTGATGTAAAATGCTGAACGTATAAGAATCGTCCGGCATGGGCGTTCTTTTCTGGAACAGGTAGGAATGAGACGCGATCAATATCAGGTTTAACAAAACCAAAACAAAGAAAACACTTGTTTTTATCCATTCCCGTTTAAATGCGCACCAAACGAAAAAAAACAGGCTGAGAACCGCGGCTTGAAGCTTAAATTCCCCCAAGTAGTCCAATCGCCAGTCCAAGCTGCGTCCCAATGTACCCAAAAAAGTCAAAGCGGGAATCAGAATTAACAGTCCCGTTACAAGATAATGTTCCCGTTCTTCAAATTTGCGTTTTGACAAGTAACCCATTTTTTCGACTCTGAAAATAAATCTGGTATGTTTATGAAAATAAAGATAACCTACTGTTATTTGGCAAATAACGCAACCTTTTATCGGAAAATGAATAAAAATGCTTTCCTCTCAGTTTGACTTTTTTTCCATGTTTGACCGATTGAAAGAAAACTTTGGATCGTATTTGCCGGAATCCGGCGGTATTCTGGGGAGTGTCATCATTTTGGCCGTTGTCGTCGGAACCGGATTGAAGTTTTTTGCGGGACGTTCCGTTTCGTCGGGCGTGAATATTGATGCCGCTCCGGATGCGGACGCCGGCAACAATGCCGATTCCTCTGATGGGATCGGGAACGGCGGCGGTGAAGAAGAACGCGTTGCCGAACAGTGCAAAGAACAGCAAAAAGAAGAAGAACTCCGCAAAACGCAGGAGCAGTTAAAAGAGCTGTTTGAGTTGTCCGATAACGGAAAAGAAAAAACAGCGGAACAGCAAAAGACTCAGGAAGAAAAAGAACTGGAAGAGTTGGGGCTGGATCGTCGGGATCTGGAAGAATTAAAAGAACAGTATAAAGTTCTGGTCGTTGAAATATCGGCCTTGATCGAAAAAGGTCTGACGCCTGTTCAAACGGCAAACGCGTTGATCGCAAAAACGGCGGACCAGATTCCGATGATGGAGCTGCAGCCGTTGATTGAAGCCATGTCGTGTTTTTTGAAAAAAAACGAAGAAAGAGAAAAAAATACGGCCGTTATCGGGGTGGATCCTTTGTTTGAACAAAGGGCTGCATTAAGCGCTTTGAAACGCGAAGATTTCGAAGCGGCTTTTTCCTTTTTGGAACGCCGTGCCGACGAGTTGCTGAACAAGGCGGATTCTTCTTATCGCAGTGACGTACGCTTGCCGGCGTTGGAGCAGGCGGCCGAGTTGTATCGTGCCGTCGGTGTGTTAGCTCGTCCCGTCGATCCTGAAAAAAGTTTTGACGCTTTGAAAAAATCGATGGAATGCGATCATGAAAATACGGCGACAAATGCTTTATTGGCGCGGGCGTATTATGAAAGCGGCAAAACCAAAAAGGCGGAAAGTTTGTTTGAAAAAGTTCTTTCGAATTCGGATGAGAATGATTATGCCGCTCAATACGCCGTACAGATGATTCCGCAAATTAAAATGCAGCGTACAATGCGGTATGCGCAACTCATTCGCGAGGAATACGAAAAGAGGCTGGATGAAACGGAAGGGCGTTATAAAACGGCCGAAAATGTGTTGTTGTCCAAATCGAAACGCGCGGAAGTCAATCGCGCAAACAGTCGTTTTGTCGCGGAAGAGATGCTGGAACGCGGCAACGAACGTGATTTGGTTTAATCCGTTAGGGAAAAGTTTTTTTTATTTAAAAACGACGGGGCGCCAATTAAAAGTATTGGCCGGTTCCGGATCGGGTTTTCTTAACACAAATCGATACAGTCTGATCCACCACGGCTTTTTTTTTCGCAGTTCTTCTTGTCTGGCGAAAATAACGTCTTCCAGCTGAGAAAAGGAAACAACGTCGCTTTCAAAATTTCCGGTGATGCATCCCGTCGTAAAGCGATGACAGTTGTTGAAAAGAACGTTGTAAGGCGTTTTTTGATTGACTTTCCTTTTGGCGCGTCTGGCCACGGCGGCGGAAGTTAAAATTTCGTCCGTATTGCCGTAACAGGCAGTGTAAATCCGGCTGGATTTGGGATCCGTTCCAGGCGGAAAAAAGCTGGTCGGATTTTCTATTCTGATTTCGCTGCGGCGATTTAATCCGACGATTTTTCCGCCGCCGATATAAACGCCGGTGTGTTCCAATAAAATACCCAAATCGCACTTTAAAATACAACCTTTAACGGCGCGTACTTCAAGGGATGGGTATGTTTTCGCCCGTTTCTTTTTAAAATTTTTTCGCAGCATCCGCAAAAAACGTCGGCGTTTGTTCATTGCCTTATTCCCTCGCTCGTTAAACAAAGTAATATTTTATCGGATTTTTCTTTTTTTTAAAGGCATTTTAAAAAAAACTTTTTCCGTAAAAAGTTATGTATTATATATATTCTCTGGATATACGGCGGCCTTTTTCTGACAGGATAAAGCAGATATGGAAAAAACACTCGCTCCTTTGCTGGAGTTAAAAAGCGTTACGAAATTTTTCGGGGCAAACAAAGTTCTGGACGATATCGATCTGAGTATCAATGACGGTGAGTTCTTAACGCTTTTGGGACCGTCGGGGTGCGGTAAAACGACTTTGTTGCGTCTGATCGCCGGATTTGAACGTCCGACGACCGGCAAAGTGATTATGAGCGGAAAGGAAATATCCCATCTGGCGCCGAACCGTCGTGCCGTCAATATGGTTTTCCAACAATACGCATTGTTTCCGCATATGACCGTTTTCGATAACGTTGCCTTCGGTCTGAAAATGAAAGGCCTGCCGAAAGAAGAAATTGAAACGGAAGTCTTTCGTGCACTTGAAAAAGTCAAAATGAATATGTTTTATCTGCGTTATCCGTCCGAATTGTCCAGCGGGCAGCAGCAGCGCGTCGCGATAGCCCGCGCGTTTGTCAATAATCCGAAAATTTTATTGTTGGACGAACCTTTGTCCGCTTTGGATTACAGACTGCGTCAGGAAATGCAGATCGAATTAAAGGAATTGCAACGCGATTTGGGAATGACGTTCGTTTACGTCACCCATGATCAGGAAGAAGCG
>JAZNBT010000035.1:0-15557 GCA_045587165.1 Alphaproteobacteria bacterium
AACCATACCTTGTGAGCCTTTCCGGCCCGGTCCGGCCGTCAGCTATTATACCATGCCCCGCCCTTCCGCACAATAAAAAGCGCCCCGCCTGGCCACGATCACCAGGGGAGCGCTTTCGTGCTTTACCGCGCTATATTGTGATAAAACTTTGTTAAATAAATAACACTGCATTGACGGAAGAAGTACCGTGGTGTACTATTACTTTGCAACAGGCAAGTACTGCACACTAAAGGGGTAAAAATGATTCAGATCACAATCACAGACCAACAGGCCCGCGATCTGCTTTTCGCTTTAGACTTCTATTTGTTAGACCTGGAAGCGCAGCGGGCCGCAGCTGCCAGGGACGGCCGGCGCGGGCGATCGCACGTTTTGGCTTCGCTGATCGGCAGCTATAACGAAACGTATCATTCTGTTAATGAAAAATTAGCAAAAGCACTTGAGGAAGGGGGAACACGATAATGACAACACGAAAAGCGAAACAACTGATCGAAGACCTGGCGCCGGTGATCCAGCACAGCAAAAGTTATATACGGCGCCTGGAAGTGGACGAAGAAGACCGCAGCATTAAATTTATCAATCTTTTCGGGGCGTGTATGCACCGGGTTTACTATTCCATGGAATCAGACAGCCTGGACGTCGCTTACGAAATCTTTGATTATTTAACAGACAGATTTTATTAAGGAAGGGGGGGTAAATATGCCGAGGAAGCGCGTAGTGTCCAGGACCGTAATTACCACAACGGCTTATTGTCTTATGATCGATCTGAAGACAAAAGAACAGTTTAAAAAATCTTTTGTCTTGTGCGGATCGTTCACGCGGGACGCGATAAACCGAAAAGGGGAGCGGTTATGGACGACGAAAAAGGAAAAGTTTGTAACGTGTTTGCGTGCTGTTCCGCATAACGATTTCTACGCAATGCCGGAAGAAATGTTTGTCGAACTGGCAACAAAAGTAAAAAGAGAATCAAAAGAAAAGGAGAATTAAAAAAAATGAAGGTAACAATTTTTGCAAAGAAGCGCACCATGGAAAAAGACGGGAAGGTTAAGATTTTCTATAATTTCTTAACGACCATGCGCCGGAAAGACGGCGAAGATATTACGGCTACGGTTAAATTCCGTGATGAGTGCGGCGAACCGAAACCGGAAACCTGTCCGATCAATATTGAGTTTGATAAGAAGAACGCGAACCTGGCGCCACGTAAATACGTGAACGAAGAAGGCGAAGAAAAGACCGCCTGGACGCTTTGGCTTTCCGCATGGAAGAACAGCGATGACGTGTACGTCGATCATTCGCTTGACGATTTTGAGTAAACCGACAACTAAAGAAAAGGCCCTAGAAACGGGGCCTTTTTTCTTCCCTAAAATAAAGGAAGGGGGATATTATGGACGGAATTTATTATGATTTATTGGTTGAAATTAAATTCGATCCGCGTGATTCGGTTGTTTATAAAATACCGTTTAAAGAAATCGAAGAAACGGGCTTGCCGAGTACAGCGCGATTCTTATTTGATCATTTGGACGGTATTAGAAATATTATAATTCATAAAACGGAAAGGAAGTAATTTATAATGGAAGATAAAGAAAACTTAATCGTCAACAATGATCCGACGTTCTTTGATGAATTATATCATTTAATGAAATCAGGGGATTATTTGGACCGGCTGCGGGCGGAATATATGGCTTTAACTTATAGGTGCGAAAAGCTGGCGATCTTATTGATCGAGCATAAATACGGGCTGCAAAATATCGTTTTAGGCTGTCCGGTTAAAATGCTGGAAGATCAGTATAAATATATGGTGGCCTATCGAAAAATTTTAATAGAACGCGCAAAATATGAAGGGGTTGTATTATGAGAAAAAACACAAAAACCTATAAACAATTTTCTTCCATGATCAAAAACCTGGTGGAAATGCGCCGGTATTACGGAAAACGTGGCGTGGATATTCCGGACGTCCGGGATTATTACACACGCGCGGACGCTTCCGCGCAGAACTTACGGGGTTTAAAGAAATTCAAAAAACAGATCATTGACCCGTTTTTAACAAGGGTAAAAAGAGCCGTGAAAGGTATTTCAAAAGAACAGGGAATTTCTACGAAAGTAGCATATAAACGCTTTTCCGCTGAACTGGCCGGGCCGGTATCAGGTGCCAGGGTAACGATCGAAAACTTTTATAAAGAAGTGGACAGCTTCGCAAATGCGGCAACGCGGGAACCGATGAAAAAATTTCTTCAGGAATTTGAACTTTCCTTTGATGATCCGGACGAACTGGCGCGTGTCCTGGAAGAAACAGCGGAAGAAGACAGCGCCTTTGAAGCTTTGAAATACTACGAAAAAGCCGATATTGCCAGCAATAACCTTTATAACCTGTTGCAGAATATGACCGATAAATTAAGGGAAACGCAGCCTTTGACGGCGGATATTTTAGAAGCGCGGCTTGGTGAATTTTTAAGTTAAAGGGTGACGCTATGAGGATCAAACAATTTCAATATTTCATGTGCGATTTTGAAACGACGGTATATGATAAACAGGAATTTACCGAAGTATGGGCGGCGGCCCTGGTGCCGTTTTATTCGGAAGACGTCAGGATATTTCATTCGATCAATGAATTTTTCCGTTATGTTTTTAAATACCTGGAAGGGAACATCTGCTTATACTTCCACAACCTGAAATTTGACGGCTTTTTTATTCTTTCCTATATCATGGATCAGCTGCACTGGCAGCCGTCCATAACGAAAGATTCTGACCCGGATCAGCTAAAGATAGAATGGGTGCCGGAATACCGTATGAAAAGCCGGACTTATCAATACATGATAACGGAACGCGGACAGTTTTATAAGATCGTATTAAAACAGGGTAAACGCTTTATTGAAATACGGGACAGCTTGAAGCTGCTGCCTTTTTCCGTAAAGGAAATCGGTAAAAGCTTTGAAACACGTCATAAAAAGCTGGATATGGAATACAAAGGCTTCCGGTTTGCCGGCTGCGAAATTACGGAAAAAGAAGCTTCCTATATAAAAAATGACGTGCTGGTTGTTAAAGAAGCTTTAGAACTGATGTTTTCCGAAGGCCACAACAAATTGACGATAGGCGGCTGTTGCTTTTCTGAATTTAAAAGTATTATCGGTTTTAACCGGTTTGTGGAATGGTTCCCCGATCTGACCGCCGTGAAACTTGACCCGTCCGTCTTTGGCACGGACGACGCCGATAAATACATACGGAAAAGCTATAAAGGCGGCTGGTGCTACCTGGTGCCGGAAAAAGCGGATAAGATATATCATAACGGGATCACGGCCGACGTGAACAGCCTTTACCCGTTTGTAATGTCCGGGCGCAGCGGCAGCCTTTACCCTGTCGGCCTTCCGGAATTTTGGACCGGCGGCGAGATTCCGCCGGAAGCACTGGAAGACACGCATTATTTTTTTATACGGATCAGGACGCGTTTTTATTTAAAAAAGGATAAGCTTCCGACGATACAGATCAAAAACAACTATCTTTACCGCGCGACAGAATGGCTGGAAACGTCTGATATTTTATACCGTGATAAATACCATAAAAGTTATATTGACACAAAGACCGGCGAAGAAAAGCCGGCGACTGTTCTATTAACACTAACACAGACGGACTTTTATTTGTTCCTGGAACATTATAATGTAGAAAACTTCGAAATACTGGACGGCTGCTGGTTTAAGACGGCGTTTGGCATATTTGACGATTATATCGAAAAATATAAACGCCTGAAAATGGAAAGCACAGGCGCCAGGCGGACGCTGGCAAAGCTTTTCTTAAACAATCTTTACGGGAAAATGGCGACCAGCCGCGACAGCAGCTGGAAATTCTGCGTATTAAAGGAAGATGGTTCTATCGGGTTTCTGCCTGTTGCGGAATACAACAAAAAGACGGTTTTTATTCCTGTTGGCAGCGCGATCACAAGCTACGCCCGGAATTATACGATCCGGGCCGCGCAGAATAATTACAATGGAAAGAACAAAGCCGGTTTTATTTATGCCGATACGGACAGCATACATTGTGACCTTCCGGCGGAACAATTAACCGGGCTTGTATTGGACGATAAAGAGTTTGGCGCGTGGGACCTGGAACGCCGCTGGACTGACGGGCTGTTTGTACGGCAGAAGACTTATATAGAAGTAAGCGGCGACGATTATAATATAAAGTGCGCCGGTATGCCGGACAGCTGCAAGGACTTATTAAAAATATCTTTTACCGGAAAAGCGCAGCCCGGCCAGGTGGAAAAGCTGACGGAAGACGAAAAAGCTTTCGCTTTAAAGAAACGCGAATTATCCGATTTCCGGCGCGGGCTGGCGGTCCCCGGAAAGCTGCTGCCTAAACGGATCATGGGCGGGATCGTACTGGTTGACACTCTTTACGAAATGAGGTAATATAAAAGCGGGTAAAGCCTGTTTGCTTATAAATTGGGAATCGATAGTTTCTCCTTTATAATTCATCCTCATAGTGTATATACAATTAACCCGGCCTGTATAGCCGGGTTAGTTGTTTTTATTATATTGGTACGCCGCTATTTGGTAAGCGGGATCACTTCCCGGAACCGGCCGCGGCTGAATTTAATCAGGTGATGACCCGCGGCGCGTCAGAACAAAATCACGGCGGCAATATACGTAAGTAGGGCGAAGCACTAAAATAGTTGTGTGAGGACCGTTATTATTTTTATTTATGGGGTATTTTATACCGGATAACAGATAATGCCCCGCCCTTTATTGCATTATATCAATAAGATAACATTTTGAAAACCGCTTTTTTACACTCCAGGTCCTTAAACCGGAAGCACCCGTATTCAAAAAATGACCGCATATTTTCTATAAAGAAAGAATTTTGCCGCAGCATGATATAATTCACGTCCATTTCCGAAGCGGAAAACGCCAGGCGCCGCGGGAACGTCTGATCAACGGAAGTATCGCAATATATGATCCCGCTTTCCGTATATTCCCGCAAAGCAAAATTCTTGCCGTCTATAATGATCGTAGCCAGGTAACGGCTTTTTCCCTGGGGCCGTTCGATAAATACGTCGTTATCGTTCAAATATATCTTTTCCGTTGCAAATTTAGTATAACGGCTTTCCGATAAAGCGCGCATGATCCCGCTTTCCTTTTGCGCTGCGGCCACTTCCTCATAAAAGCTTTGTTCTAATACCCAGCCGTTGCCCCTCATATAATTTGTCTGAATGTTCAATCGGCTGGAAATATCAAACGCGATATAATACGGGTTTAAAAGTGACGTGAAATTCCCCAGCAGATAGACCGGGACGCGCCGGACCTGTTGGCCGCCGCCGCGGGATATGGACGTCAGGCAGCTTTGGAACTTTGCAACTTCATTATTGCAGTATTTATTATTTTCGCTTAAAAATTCGTCGTATAAGATACGCTGGATCGTGGCGAACAGGTGCGAATATTTCTTTATCTGTTCCGCCGAATTAATGCTTATCGCATACCCGCATAATTCCCCGTTCAATAATAATTCGTGGTATATGCCTTTTGCCTTCGGTTTGCTTGTCATGGTGTAGGACGGAAAGAAAAGGGTTTTTATCTCCGAAAAGAATTTATCGGCTACGTCGGATAATTCGTAATTATACCGGTAAAAAAGCCCGAACATTTCACTATGCTTAATAAAGCGGTTCACGAAATAGCGGGAAAAGAACGTCGTTTTTCCGGCGGACCGGTTCGATGTGGAAATATAAATATCGGGCTTCTTTCCGTTCAGGTCCAGCAGCGAAAGAAGCTTTGTTCCGTCGTAGTATTGCATTAAATAACGCCCTCCGTTTTTCTTTATTATAACACATTGACGTGACGCGGAAAACTATTTACAATAAAGAAAAAAGAAAGGATAAAAGGAAATGATGACGGATAAATGCTATGATCTATTATGTATTGTGCAGCGCTGGCTGACCGCTTTAGGCGTTTTATATCTTGCCATCGCCGCTATTTGGAAGCTGCCGTATGGCGACGAGATCAATCAATCTGTCGTCGCTGTATGCGCTTTCCTGGCGGCTATTATCGAAATTCAAAAAAGCGTATGGAATAAAACGCATACGATCAGAATCGAAGGTTTTAAGGAAGGGGAACATGAAGAATGACAGAAATAATTATAGCGGTTGTCCCTTCGATCGTCAGTTTATTAGGGATCATTATTACGGCGGCAATCACTAACAGCCTTGTTAAATTCCGTGTCGGGGAACTGGAAAAGAAAGTTGAAAAACATAATTCCGTTTTAGAGCGCGTTTATAAACTGGAAACGGAAGTAAAAGATATGAAAGAAGGGTTTAAATAATGGGCTATTTTGCAAAAAGCTTTATGCTGGATAATACCTACGTCACGCAGCCTTATCATATAAACGGGGAAGGCGGCTATAATTATAATCATTGGGGGATCGATCTTGTCGGCTGGAATGGTTCTGCTACCTGTTTAGCCTGGATCAAGGCTCATTCGGACGGCGTTGTCGAAGCGGTCCGCAATGACTGCCAGGGCTATGAGGCTGGCAGCTATGGAAATTATGTTCTGATACGGCATGAAGGGAACTTCCAAACAATGTACGCGCACGGATCGCCGGGAACCGTGGAAGTTTATCCGGGGCAGAAAGTAAAACGCGGACAGTATTTAATGTTCATGGGGAATACGGGCGAAAGCTACGGCGGACACTTGCATTTTGAGATCAGACGCGCAGACGGTTATAAGATCAACCCGGAAGCCTATCTTGCGGCCGATCTTCCGACGTCCGCAAAGCTGGACGAAGACGGGATATTTGGCCCGAAATCGCTTTTACGGCTGCAAAAGGTGCTTAAAGTGGACTGGCCTTATGTTGATGTTGACGGTCTGATCGCCGGACAATATACCGAAGTATTAAAAGCTTTCCCGTCCTTTGAACGCAATATCATTAAAATAGAAGATAACGGAAAAGGTGATAACACGTTCCGCGCTGTCCAGGAAGTTTTAAGAAGCTATGGCCTTTATGACGGAAACCTTGACGGGCTGGGCGGCCCGAAAACGGCCCGCGGCCTGATCCGGTTTTTAAATATGTTCGGTTACAAGCTGACAGAAAAAGAAAGCTTCGATAATAAAGCCGCAGCTGCTTATCAGAACTTTTTGAATAATATTTATTATTAATTTTCTATTAAAACCGGAAGGGGGTGATCGTTTAAAATGCCTAACTATTCAATGCCGACGGACCCGGTAGGTTCATTTAATCCTTGCTATAATACGAATCTTTACGGCGCGTCTTGGGCGAACAACTGGAATACGTCAATTTATGGTTCGCCTATGCAATACGGAGCAAACGTCCTTTGTAACTGTGTTGGGTATTCCTGACGTCACAGGGGCGAATGTTACAAATTTATATGCAGCTAAATCCCGGCTATAATCCGGCCACGCTTGGCTATCATTTATTTGATGTATTTAACGTGGACGCCGGAAACTGGCTGGACGTTGCACGAAATAACGGTTTTGACATTATCGATCACCCGGAAGAAGGGACGGTCCTTGTCACGCCTTCGCACGTTGCTAACGTGGAACGATACGACGAAGGCAGCGGCTGGCTGATCTCCGAAAGCGGTTACGACACGCTTCCGCCCTGGAATCTTCATTATTCTTTATATCACGACGGGGCGAACTGGCGCAGCTCTTACGCCAGCAGCTCTTTAGTGCTGGGCTTTATCAAAATACCGGGGGCCGGACCGGGGCCGGGACCGGAGCCGCCAGGACCGGGCCGCCGCAAAATGCCTTTTATCTTTTATCTGAAAAACTGGAATAATGAATATTTACAATTCCGGCAATATGTGTTAAATTTTTAACAAAGATAATTATATCTCATTATTAAGAAAGGAAAGAAAAATCATGCCAAAGATCACAAAAAGCGAATGGCTGGACAAGTTTTCGAAATTTATCGGGGACGATACCAGCGAAGAAGCGATCGAACTGATCGAGGACGTTTCTGATTCCTGGGACGAAGGCGACGGCGAAGACTGGAAAGCTAAATATGACGAGCTGGACGAAACCTGGAAGAAACGCTACCGCGACCGGTTCTTTGACGGAACAAACAAAACGCCGACCGGCGAAGAAGTGGACGGCGACACACACGAAGAACAGAAAGAAGAAGAACTTTTAACATACGAAGACTTCTTCGAAAGTATCAAAGAAGATTAAGAAAGGAAGGATAAAGAATGTATAAACCTGTAAAAACTTCCCTTCAGGGAAGAACGATCGATATTTTAAACATTATCCGGAACAATGCCAGCGCAGAATATCAGGCTGATATTCCAGTCATTTCTGATGTGGCAGATATTCCGGGCGTCGGTGCCGCTATCTGCGGGAACCCGACACGTTCCAACGAATTTATTAATGCCCTGGTAAACAGGATCGCGCTTGTCGTTGCTAATTCCGCTATTTTCCGCAATCCTTACGCAATGCTGAAAAAAGGCTACCTGGAATATGGCGAGAGCGTCGAAGAAATCTTCGTTGACCTGGCTAAAGTTGTGGAATACAGCGCAGAAAAAGCAGCTGCAAGGGAATTTAAACGTACTGTTCCGGACGTCCACAGCGTTTTCCATATTATGAACTGGAAAGTGATGTATCCGGTAACGATCGAGCGCGAAACCCTGAAACGTGCTTTTCTGTCCGCTGACGGCGTGGAAAGCATGATCACAAAAGTGATCGATTCCATTTATACCGCTGCGGCTTATGATGAATTTCTGCTTGTGAAATACCTTATCATTAAGGCTATCGCACGCGGCGAAGTAAAACCGGTCCCGGTTGATATTACCAGCATGGATAATATGGCGATCGCTTTCCGCGCAACTTCTAACGCGTTTACGTTCCTGTCCCCGGAAAACAACTTCGCAAAAGTGCGGAACAACGCACCAAAAGAGAACCAGGTTATCTTTATGGACAGCGAAACAAACGCAGCTTATGACGTTGGCGTCCTGGCTGCTGCTTTCAATATGGACAAAGCTGACTTCATGGGCCGGCTGCTGCTGATCGATTCTTTCAAAGATTTTGATAATGAACGCTGGGCCGAGATCGTCGCTAATTCTGATATGGTGGAAACCGTAACAGAAGCAGAACTTGACCTTATGGCCGACGTGATCGGCGTCCTTGCGGACGAACGCTGGTTCCAAATTTATGACGAAGTTTCAGAAATGGAAGATACGAAAGTTGGCGCCGGGCTGTATTGGAACTATTTTTATCATAACTGGAAGATCGTTTCTACTTCCCCGTTCAGCAATATCGTAGCGTTTATTGCTGATACGGTAAGCCCTGTTTCTTCCATGGACTTCTATATTACAGGTATTGTCCAGGGCGAAGACAGCACGATCTATCTGTTGGAAGCTGACCCTGACGATTCTGCTATCGCTGACCAGCGCTTCAACTTCTTACAGACACAGGACCTGACCCAGGACGGCGTAGCTGTAAATGGCTATGGCGCTATCACGGTCCCGGCTGCATTATTTGAAAGCGAAACCGCGCTTACTTTGGAAGTGACTGTCGGTGATGTGACCCTGGAAGGCACATTGCAGATCGCGCTTGACGATTCCGGCGACGTTGAGGTTCCGGCCGCTGTTGTTGGTGATAAGATCACTTTCGCGCCTGGCGTCTGATCAGAAACTTTATAAAGGCGGGCTTCGGTCCGCCTTTTTCTTTCACTATTAAAATAAGAAAGGAAAGAATGTTATGCCGGATATTTACCCAACCGGGAAAATAGAATTATATAGCGGGATCCATTTAGACCCAAGCTATACGCATACTTTGTCTTATAGCGGAATCGAAGCAAAAGAAACTTTTTGGAATACAACAAGCCGTAAAAAATTTACGCTGACCGGGCGTCAATACCAGCGCGTTAATTCCGGTGTATGCGAAGTACAGCTTGCTATCAGCAGCTGCTACCATATTGATTATATGCGCTTTCAGAATACCGATTTTTCTTATAAATGGTTTTACGCGTTTGTTACCAAAGTAGAATATGTGAACGATAATAACAGCCGCCTGTATTATGAAATAGACGTTTTAACGACGTTTTATGAAGACTGGACTTTCCGGAGCTGCTTTGTCGAACGTATGCACAGCACAACGGACAATCCGGGTGATAATGTGGTTGAAGAACCTGTCAATTTTGGCGAACCCCAAGCTTTCAGTCGTGACGCCAGGTTCTTTGATCAATTCAAAGTTTGTATTGTGGCGTCCGATTATGCGACGATAAACGGCGTCCGACAGGCTTATATCACGCAGTACGGCAATACGGACGGAAATAATGTTTACCACGGCGTAACTGTCAATGGCTGCTATATCAATACGTTTGACCTGACAAATGACACGGACGTGACCAACTTTCAAAAAGCCTTATCGTCCATGAGTGAAGCACAGCTTGCTATGATCAATATTTTCGTATTTCCGAAAGCTTTATTTTTCGAAAGTGATATTGACGCTAAAGGCCGCCAAAAGATCGAATTCAACCCTTATTATACCAGCGTCACACGGCCTACTTCTTTTAATGGGTATGTTCCGCGGAATAATAAGCTGTTCACTTATCCTTATTGCTATTTATGCGTGGATAATGGAACGATCACAAATAACTACCGCTGGGAATTTTTCAACCATGTAAGCGGATATACGGATTACCAGTTTGTTATTAAAGGTGTTCCGATCCCGTCACCAAGCGCTTTTATCGCGCCTATCAATTATAAGAATTTACTGATCACGGCTGTCGGGGAAAAATACGTTTATGAAGAACGGCTTGACCTTCCGCCGCTGCCACAGGTAGCTTTTCCTATCGACAGTTACAGCGCATGGCTGGCACAGACACAAAGCAGCCGTCAGAATAAGGTGATCACGGGCGCAGCTGCCGGCGTTGGTACCGGACTGGCGGCCGGTGGAAAACTGGGGGCCGCAGTAGGTACGGCCGGCGGACCGATCGGCACAGCTGCCGGCGCAGCGATCGGCGCGGTCCTGGGCGGCGTCCTGGGGGCTGTCGGTGCGAAAGTGGCTAACGATATGGCGATCACGGAAGCCGCTGATATGAAAAATAAGGCCAGCGGTTCCGCTTCGGAAGCTTCGGGCCTGGCGGACAGTCATTGGGGGATCATTTTTAAGAAAATGACGATCACGGCGTCCGACGCACAGATCATAGACAGCTTTTTCGATATGTTCGGCTATGCACAGAATAAAATCATGTACCCGAATATCAGGTCCCGCGATCATTGGAACTATATTAAAACGAATGGCTGCGGCTTTTGGGCGAATGGCGGAATACCGGCGGAATATGTAGTCAAGATAAAATCGATTCACGATAAAGGGATAACTTACTGGAAAGATCACGAAGAAATCGGTAATTATGCCCTGACGAACAGTATATCAACGCCTTAATAAAAGTAGGAGTTTGAAAGAATGAAATCTAAAAAGAAAAATTTTCTAAATTATTTTTTCCAGTCCATTTTTAACAATGGCTGGGCTTATAATGTTTATTATGACAAATTGAAAGAGATCACGGTTACACTTTATAAATGGATAAACCTACCGGAAGAAATCGACGAACGCTTCCTTGAACTATCCTTATTTGAACGCGGCCAGGTATTGTTTTTCTATGATGATATTATCGAAAAATATGTTGTTATGAATATGGCCGGCGTTGGGAAGTGGGACTTATACAACCGTCCGATCGAGCGCCGCGGGTATGCGTCCAACGGCGCAAAAGCAAAACGCTTTTCGAATGATTCCATTATCATTTATAATAACGTGCTTCGGACAAGCAGCGAAAGCGAAACGCTTTATTATGCAGAAAAATTTTCCTTTTATGACCAGGTGATCAATATCAATATCAACGCACAGAAAACGCCGCTTATGATCCGCTGCGGCGAAGGCGAACGCCTGACTATGAAAAATCTGTTTATGAAATATGAAGGCGGGGAACCGGTGATTTTCGGTGATAAGAACCTGTCTTCGATCCCGGTCGAAGTATTAAAGACAGACGCGCCTTACGTTGCTGATAAGATTTATGATATGAAAGTGAAATACTGGAATGAATTTCTGACGTTTAAAGGCGTTTCAAATGTGAATATTAATAAGAAGGAACGCCTGACTACGGACGAAGTGCAGCGGCAGCTTGGCGGATCAATCGCGGCCCGCGGTTCGGGCCTTTTAATGCGGAAACAGGCCGCCGACGCGATCAATCAGATGTTCGGGCTTGATATTGATGTCGTGTTTAACGAAGATTATCAACTAAAAGTGGACGATCCGGAAGACGAACTGATCAATGAAAACGAAATCGAAGAAACGGAAGGGGGCGTCGAAATTGAGTAAATATACAACAGAAGTACGCTGGATATGCGAAAGCAAAAGTGGAATGACCCTGGACGAACTGGCTGTCGCTGATGTGGACGAGATTATCGAAGCGGCCCGACCAAATATCTTTAATTTCTCCTGGCCGGCTTATAATGATGACTGGAAAGAAGCGATCGAAACTTTTTTCCTTAATTATTATTATACAAAAGAAATCGGCTTTGAAACTTTCGGCCTTTGGAAACAGAAAGTAAAAGTACGGCTGTTTGAGATCATCGATAAATATAATATCGCTATCGATATGATCGAACAGACCAGGGACACAGACGACAAGCTGCACTTCGAACAGCTGCTTTACAATATCGACGTGGAAAGCTACGGTAAAACCGAAGCGGACGGCCACAGCGAAGATTTATACAGCGATACACCACAGGGCCAGCTGTCAGGCGTGAATACCGGGACTTATCTTACGGATTACCGGAAAATAAACAATGATTCCGGATCAGAAACGACCGCGACTGAAAAAGGCTACCGCGGAAGTAAAACAAAAGCGGAATTGCTTAATTCGTCCGATGTGGACGCCCTGGACGTGCTTTCGCGGATCGTGCGCGAATTTGATGACTTGTTTATGAAAATATGGTAATATAAAAGAAAAAAAAGAAAGGAATTTAAAAAGAAATGGCTAATACTCCTAATATCGGACCATATACCGAATTAAAACCGTTCCGGTTTTGGTGTCAGAAGGTGCTTCCTTTAGTGTATGATGAAAGCCTGTCTTATTATGAATTGCTCTGTAAAGTAGTTGATTATCTTAATAAGACAATGGAAGACGTTGACCAAATGATCGACGATATGGGCGGCTTTCAAACGGCTTACGGCGAGTTTACACAGGCAATGGAAGATAAATATACGGCGTTTACCGACGGGATCAATGACGCTGTTGAAGCCCTGGAAAGCTTTGTAAACAATTATTTTGATAACCTGGACGTACAGGACGAAATCGATCATAAGATCGATGAAATGGCCGAACAGGGCTATTTTGACGAATTGTTCGGCCGTGTTTTCAGCGATGAATTGATCGCTGTTACCCGTACAACTTTGTCGCAATGGCTTTATGATAATATCGTCCAGGAAACCGGTTATGTTCTTGATACGTCTTTAACGGTTGAAAATGCCGCAGCAGACGCAAAAGCCGTTGGCGATTATATCTTCCCTATGATCGACAAAATGGAATTAAAAGAACCGGATAATAAAATACCGGCGGATTCTGATATGACCGCCGGATATGTAGCACAGAACGGGACAGCTTATACTTCTACCTCTTATGTGTATACACCAAAAATTGAAGTAACCGAAGGCGACGTCGTTAGAATGTACTCTTATACGTCAGCCTTTGGCCAGCGACAAATTCGTTTTTTATGCGCTTATGACGCAAACGAAGACCCCGTACCAGCGTCCGGAACGGAAGCAGTAAATGAGTATACCGTGCCGGCCGGTATAAAATATGTAGTTTTATCTATCCCGGGTACTACTTCAAATAGTCAATTTATGGCTACGATCAATAAGGTAGTTGATTCTTATAGCGCTTATTTTACACCTTATTATATCGCAAAAACCGAATTTATAGAAGACGCTCTTGATGACTACGAAATACCTGAAACGCCCGTCCCTGGCTATAATTTATGGGCGGATAATTACCAAACGGGTTATTATGAAGTAAACGGCAGCGGAAAAGCTACTTTTTACAATTATGATCAATATCGATACGTTATCATACCGGTAAAACCAAATACTATTTATTATTGGAATAGAAAGCCGGCCACTTATTCTTTATGCGATGACGAAAATAACGCGATCGCATACGGAAACCAAGCCCATACCTATAACGCTATTTATATAAACAGCGGCACAGCCACAAAATTATTTTATACTGTCCAATCCTCATACCGGGACGAAGTTATTATCAGCGAAGGAAACAACGGGGCCGATATTTTAGTCGAAAAACCGGACTTTATGACCGGTATAACGCAAAGAATGACAAGCGACGCTTACGGGTGCGCTTTACCTAAATTGCCTACGCGTTTTACTATTGGTATCACGGAAAAATGGTACTACGCTAACGCTTTAGCGATTCCTGGTAATATAATTACAGGCCGTTTCCCAGGCGGAAAACAGGAAACCGACGGTATAGCTATCGCGCCGCTTAATGCGGGGACGTCTTCTAACGGTTACGGCTACCAGG
Source organism: Alphaproteobacteria bacterium (assembly GCA_045587165.1). Taxonomy (GTDB): domain Bacteria; phylum Pseudomonadota; class Alphaproteobacteria; order CAAGCB01; family CAG-977; genus UBA11549. The sequence goes on from JAZNBT010000035.1 coordinate 14,536, forward strand.
TTTATGATGAATTGTTTAATAATATCGATTCAAAGTATAACGGGAACGAATACCGAGTTAGTGATAATTTACAAAACGCGTCTGCGTTGGTAATAGGCGATTCGACTGTTGATCAAGGATATATGACGAGCTATATGCTTACCGGATTTACCGCGCGTAATAAAACATTAACCTTAATGGGTACACGCGGCAGCGGAGATAATAAACACGAAGGGCGTAGCGGCTGGAGCGCAAAAAACTATTGCACTAACGCAGAAATCAGCGGGGTAATCAATCCGTTCTTTAATCCTATAACCGAAAAATTTGATTTTTCGTATTATATGACAGAACAAGGATATTCCGCGCCGGACTTTGTTATTATCCAGCTTGGTATCAATGATTTATACAATACCCTGTTTAACGACTTTGGCTGGAAGGAACTAGAAACAGCTGGCTATATTATTGAAATGATAGAAAGTATATTATTATACAAAAACGATCAAAAAATACTTCTTAACTTACCAAATGCGATTAATAGTGATCAATCAAAGCACACAGTAAACGCTAAACTGTTAAGGAATATGATCATTCGCTATAATGAATATATGACGTTATTATCGACGGCTTATAACACCGCTAGAGTGTCTTATACGCACCTTGTCCTTGACCCGGAAACCGATATTTTAAACGACGTCCACCCAACCACAGGCGGATATGAAAAAATGGCTAACGAAGTTATTTCACAAATTAACTGTTGGCAAAACTAATATAGCGCACCCACCTTACGAAAGCGCTCCCCTGGTGATCGTGGCCAGGCGGGGCGCTTTTTATTGTGCGGAAGGGCGGGGCATGGTATAATAGCTGACGGCCGGACCGGGCCGGAAAGGCTCACAAGGTATGGTTAGTGAACTATTGTTCAGAGTAAGGCGTGGTATTTGGTACACAAGTGTTCTTTTGTTAAGGTACACAAGTGTTCTGTACTTGTGTGTTCCTTGCTTAAGTCGGACGTAGCCATGTCGTTCTGTGAGCCAAGGAGTTGGAAA
>JAZNBT010000036.1:0-9410 GCA_045587165.1 Alphaproteobacteria bacterium
CCCGACCAAGGCGTTATGAGCGCCCCGCTCTAACCAACTGAGCTATGGACCCACTTGTTAAAATAGCAATCTTTTTACTTTTTTCAACATAAAAAAAGAACCCGTACGAATGACGGGTTCTTTTTCTTTAACCGTTATCCAAAAACGACCGCAGCTTTCTGGATCTGCTGGGATGTTTTAATTTGCGCAACGCTTTGGCTTCAATTTGGCGAATACGTTCGCGGGTAACGGAAAACTGCTGGCCGACTTCTTCCAATGTATGGTCGGTATTCATGCCGATTCCGAAACGCATTCTTAAAACGCGTTCTTCACGCGGGGTGAGGCTGGATAAAACAGCCGTACAGGTCGCGCGCAGATTCGTTTGAATCGCGGCATCCAAGGGCTGTACAACGTTTCTGTCTTCGATAAAGTCACCTAAATGGCTGTCTTCTTCATCGCCGACAGGAGTTTCCAAAGAAATCGGTTCTTTGGCTATTTTTAAAACCTTACGCACTTTTTCCAACGGCATTGTCAGCTTTTCAGCCAATTCTTCCGGAGTCGGCTCGCGTCCGATTTCATGTAGCATCTGGCGACTGGTGCGTACCAGTTTGTTGATCGTTTCGATCATATGAACCGGAATACGGATCGTGCGCGCCTGATCCGCGATGGAACGCGTAATCGCCTGACGAATCCACCATGTGGCGTATGTAGAAAATTTGTATCCGCGACGGTATTCAAATTTATCGACGGCTTTCATCAAACCGATGTTGCCTTCCTGAATTAAATCCAAAAATTGCAAACCGCGGTTTGTGTATTTTTTAGCGATTGAAATCACCAAACGCAGATTGGCCTCAATCATTTCCTTTTTTGCACGGCTAGATTCCTGCTCGCCTTTTTTCACCATGGAACAAACGCGGCGATATTCAAAAATGGGCATGCCGATTTCTTCGGCCATGGAAGAAACCGCGTTTTGAATTTCCGCGATTTCACGGGCGTATTTTTCCGTGAAAACTTTCCAAAGTTTGCCGGTTGTTTTTTGAATCCAGTTTGAATCGAATTCGGATTCTTTATAAGCTTCCAGAAAATCTTCGCGTTTAATGCGGCAACTGATTGCCATGCGTAACATTTTGCCTTCCAACGTCATTAAACGTTTGTTGTATTCGTTTAACTGATCCACCAACATTTCGATACGAGCGGGGTTCAGTTGGACTCCTTCCATCAGCGAAACCAGTTCCTGTTTGATTTTTTCGAATTTTTTTTCGGTGGCTGCCGGAACGGGTTTGGCCGCTTTAATGCAGGTTAGACGCTGATCTTGCACCTTTTTCAGTTTTTGATGCAGGGACAATATCTGTTCAAACTGTTCCAATACCTGAGGCATCAAGGACTGTTCCATCTGAGCCAGAGATACGGACGGTGAATCGTCTTCGGCGGCGGCGTCTTCATCTTCTTCATCGCCGTTTTCTTCATCGGAGGATTCTTCTTCTGCGGAATCGTCGTCGTATTCTTCTTCGGTTTCTTCGTCATCGATATCGGAATCGTCTGATTCGTCGTATTCCTCTTCGGAAGAATCATCGTCGTATTCGTCGTATTCCTCTTCGTCTTTTTCTTCATCGTTATTCGTATCGACTTGGACAACGGATATCTCTTCGGCCATAACGGCGGCAGAAGGCATCGAAGTCGCCAAAGACAGGGCGGGAGTGTCTTCGTCCGAGCCGTAAGTTGCGTCTAAATCAATAATGTCACGCAACAGCATTTTTCCGGAAACCAATGCATTATGCCATCCGCTTAAAGCTTTGATTGTCAAAGCACTTTCGCATAATCCGCCGATCATTAAGTCGCGTCCGGCTTCGATACGCTTTGCAATCGCGATTTCGCCTTCGCGGGACAGTAATTCGACGGCGCCCATTTCGCGCAGATACATACGTACGGGGTCGTCTGTGTGACTGACTTCGGTTTCATCCAGTCTGAACCCGTCGTCATCTTCGTTTTCCGCCTGATCTTCTTCGGCTTCATCGTTTTCGATCAAATTGATTCCCATATCGGAAATCATAGCCATAACGTCTTCGATTTTTTCGGACGATTCTTTTTCGGGCGGCAAAGCGCCGTTTAATTCGTCTACGGTGATATATCCGCGACTTTTTCCTTTATTTAACAGCTTTTTCAAAGAAGCACTGAGGGAATCCAACAAGGCGTCTTCTGTATTGTCTGTCGAATTGATTTCTTCATCGGCGCTGGAATTTGTCATTTAAAATAGCCTTTACCTCTGTTGCGAAAAAAAACGCGCACAAAAACCTCCGGAAACACTCCGGTCAATTCTGCACTTTTTATGTTTTTGCCAAAGATTTGTCAACAAATAAATAAGAAGGATAGGTTATTTATGCAAGATCCTTTTCTTCTTTCAGCAAATTTTGGTATTTTTCCCACAGTCGTACGGCATCTTCTTCGGTTGCGTCGGTAATTTTTTCAGCCAAAATCCGCAATTCCGTGCGTAAAGCTTTTTTGCGCATGCCGGTCAGCAACAGGCCGATGTCTTCGCGGACTTCCTGAGGCAGAGCCTTTTTCCTGTTCAACATCTCTATTTCGGGCGCTAAAATATCGTAAACGTTGGCTTGTGCCGTTGTGAGCAGATGTTCTTTTAATTTGTCCGCCGTTATGTCCGGATCGGCTGCCAAAGTTTCCACAAGATTGCTCAGAATTTCATTTTGCCGAGGAACGGGCGTTTTCCATTCGGTAAGATCTTCCAGAAAATCGGCGGCGATGTCGGGGTAAAATAATAAATATGCCAACAGCATGCGTGTTTCGTCTCGATCCGGCATCAGCGAAGGATGGTTGATCCGTGTCGATGTCGTACGTTTTGAATATGATGAACGCTGTTGAGAAAAAACGTCGGTATTGTTTTTATAAGGGGAGGTCGTCTCCCATAAAGCGGCTTTAAATTCCTGTTTATAAAAATTTTTGACGGAAGGATCTTTGATCTTTTCCAAACATTCTTCAATGTCTTTGCTTAACCCCGCTTTGCGTTCCGGCGTATCCAAAGCGCGGTCGGTCAGCAACATCTGCCACAGCTGTTTGAATAAAGGTCTGTTTTGTGTCTGCAAAAAGTTTTCAAACGAAGTCTTGCCGTGTTCTTTAATGTATTCATCCGGATCCTGATTGTCCGGCAAGGTGATAAAACGCAAGGAATGTCCCGGCTTCAACAACGGCAAAACCCTGTCCGCCGCGCGAGCTGCCGCGCGTTGCCCCGCCGTGTCGCCGTCAAAACAGCACAGCGGTTCGGGAGCGTAGCGCCATAACAGCTGAATTTGTCGTTCCGTCATCGCCGTCCCCAAAGGCGCAACCGCCCGCGTAATACCGGCAGCTGCCATGGCGATGACGTCCATGTATCCTTCAACAACGATGATTTCCTGCATTTTTCGCGCCTGTTCGCCGGACAGATGCAGGGCATACAGGTTGTCGCCTTTGGAAAAAACGGGCGTGTCGGGAGAGTTCAGGTATTTCGGTTCGCCGTCATCCAAAACGCGGCCGCCGAACGCAATGACTTTTCCGCGTTTGTCCGCAATCGGAAACATAACGCGGTTTCTGAAATAATCATAAGGGTTTTCTCCGCCGTTCGGGCGTGTTAAAAGGCCGGCGTCGATTAAAGTCTCTTCGTTAAAACCTTCTCGGATCATATGGGCTTTTAAAGCGTTTCCCGCAGGCGAAAAGCCCAATCTGAACCGTTTGATGATTTTGTCGTCGAGTCCCCGTCGTTGCAAATAATACAGTCCTTGCCGTCCGGCCGGTTTTTGCAACTGATCTTCGTAAAATTTGCAGGCGGCTTCCAACGCTTCGGTCAATCCCGTTTTTTTGCGTTCGCGTTCGTAATCCTGCGCGGAGGCTCGCGGTATTTCCATGCCGGCCTGCCGAGCCAGATATTCAACCGATTCAATAAAAGACATTCCCTGATTTTTTTGCAGAAAGTCAAATACGTTTCCGTGTGCACCGCACCCGAAACAATGGTAATACTCTTTTTCGTCGCTGACGGAAAAAGAAGCCGTTTTTTCATGATGAAACGGACAGCATCCCCAATATTCATTGCCGCGCCGTTTCAGTTTGACGGTTTGACCGACAATACCGACGATCGACGTGCGCGAGCGAACTTCCTGAATGAAAGAGGAGGGAATGATCGGCATACTGTTTTATTTCGCGGACAGAATCGTTTTGACAATGACGGAAGCCTGACCGAAATCCATTTGTCCGGCAAAGCTTTCGCGTAAGGCGGCCATAACTTTTCCCATATCTTTCAATCCGGTCGCACCGGTCGTTTTGATGATGTCTTCGACGGCGGCTTTCGTTTGCGCTTCGTCCATTTGTTTCGGCAGGAAGGACTGAATGATATCGATTTCGCTTTGTTCGCTGTCGACCAGATCCTGACGGCCGCCTTTGGCGTACAGGGCGACGCTGTCTTTACGCTGTTTGATCATGGATTGCAGCAACTGTAAAATATCATCGTTGGTGATAACGCCGTCTTTGCTTGTACCGCGCGATGCGATGTCGCGATCTTTGATCGCCGCCAGAATCAGACGGATTGTTGAAATCTTGTGCGTGTCTTTTTCCATCATCGCCGTTTTTAAAGCTGTTTTTAATTGTTCGCGCAACATAAACATTCTCCCTAAAGTGTGATAAATCTTTTGTCATAAAACACTGTTTTTTCCGTTTTTGCAAGCTGATGTTTTTGATAAAGCTTGAAGAAAAAGCTCAAGCCCTGTATGATTACGGTCACGATAAAAAAGCTTTTTCGGCCAAGTGGCTGAAAGAGTTGTTTTTTTGTTGTTTTTTAAAAGGAATAAATCAAATGCAAAAAGTGCCTATGACAAAAAAAGGGGCTGAACGCCTGCAAAACGAATTAAAAAATTTAAAGCTTGTCGAACGGCCGGCGATTATCGCGGCAATTGCGGAAGCTCGGGCGCACGGTGATTTGTCTGAAAACGCGGAATATCATGCCGCCCGCGAAAAACAAAGCTTTATCGAAGGGCGGATTCAGGAACTGGAATATGCCGTTTCCTGCGCCGAAGTCATCGATACCGCGACGTTAAAAGGGGATAAGGTCGTTTTCGGGGCTACTGTTTTGCTGATGGACGAAGATACCGAAGTCGAACAAACCTATCAGATTGTCGGTCAGTATGAAGCCGATTTGGAACACGGGCTGATTTCCATTCAATCGCCGTTGGCTCGCGCATTGATCGGCAAATCCGTCGGTGACAGCGCCGAAGTCGCTTCTCCCAAAGGCGGAAAATCATATGAAATTTTAAATGTGGAATACGTTTAATTCATGAAATCGGAAACAAAAGAACTGGTCGCCGGTGCGCTGGCTTTTTTGACGGCGGTCGTCGTTTTTTACCTGATAGGAGCGAGCTCCGTTTTGCACGGGCGCAGCGATACGTATACGCTGTCCGCGCGTTTTAACCAGACGGACGGGTTGATCGTCGGCAGTGACGTCCGTTTGGCCGGTCTTAAGGTCGGTCGGGTTGTTTCTCAACGCTTGGATGATTATTACGGCGTGGTGGTCACCTTTTCTTTGCCGAAACATATTCAGTTGCCCGAAGACAGCGGTGCCGCCGTTCAATCGTCGGGGTTGATCGGAACGAAATATATCGAACTGCAACCCGGCGGGGCGGAAGACATGTTGCAGACCGGCGATTTCATCGAATTTACGCAAGATTCGCCCAATCTGCAAAATCTGTTGGACAAGGTTATTTCCTTGTCCAAAGCGAATCGGCAAAAACAGAAAAGTCAATAACTGGACAGAGGTTTAAAATGAAAAAAAGTCCGATTGAAACGGTATTGGGAATTTTAGTCATTCTTGTCGCGGTTTTCTTTGTGCAATTCGCCGCGAAAAAAATCGACGCGCGTCCTCAGCAGGGGTATGAATTGACTGCGATTTTTAATCGTTCCGCAGGTTTGGAAAGCGGCAATGACATTCGCATCAGCGGTATCAAGGTCGGATCTGTCGTCGGTTTGGATTTAACGCCGGATTATACGGCAAAAGTTACGTTGAATATTCGTGAAGACGTGCGTTTGCCCGTTGATACGACTGCCGCCGTTACGACGGACGGTTTAATGGGCGGCACTTTCGTTCAGTTGGAACCGGGAAAGTCGCCGGATATTTTAAAAGGCGGCGATAAAATCACCAAAACAAAAGATTCCCGTTCGTTGGAAGATATGATCGGCGAAGTTATTTTTTTAGCAACGGGAAAAGAAGATTAAACGCATGAAAAAAACATTCCTGACGATCGGTTTGGCCGGACTGTTATCCTTTTCGTTTTCCGCGAAAGCGGAGGATATTTCTTTCGGACAAGTCGTTTTGCGCGGCTTGGACAAGGTAACCGGACGTTTGAGCACAATGACGGTAAACGTCGGTGAAAAAACGACGTTCGGCGCTTTGGATATTTACGTACGTGTCTGTTATGCCCACCCGCCCGAAGAAACTCCTGAAAACGCCTCTTTTTTAGAAATCATTGAAAGAAAAGAAGAAGGTCAGTTGAAACTGTTTTCGGGGTGGATGTTTTCATCGTCTCCGGCGTTGTCGGCAATGGATCATGCCGTTTATGACGTGTGGGTGTTGAAATGTCAGGGCGATCAGGTCGATCCGCCCGCTCCGGAACAGCTGGTTTTAGAAAATCCGATTACGGTTAAAAATGTTCAGCCAAAGTTGAAAATTTCGTTGGAAAAAGAAACTCAATCCGTCGAAGAAATTCCGGTCGATCCTGAAAATGTTGCGGCTGAAACGGATAAAGAAGCCGTTTCATTACAGGATATTCAAGAAACGGAAGAAATCATTGTTCATGTAGAACGGCCGCAGGATCAGGAAACGGTCGAAGAACCTGCGTTAACGGTTGTTGACGGGAATGAAAATGAAGAAACGGATTCTTCCGAAAATGCGGATTTTAAGTTGGTTCCGATTCAGGATAATGCTGATGATTCCGCTGAAAATACGACGGACGTTTTGGAGGAAGACGGAACGTCGGCGGAGGGTCCGAATGAAAAACGCGAACTGTTTTCCGAAGAATCCGAAGCAATGGAAAATGCGATTTTTTCAACGGATGACGATCAACAATAAGTTTGTCGTTAGCGAAAAGAACATTAAAAACGCCCTCCATTGAGGGCGTTTTTTGTTTAAGGTGTCTGAAAAGAATTATTTCCGAACCAACGGTTTGTATTTAACCCGATGCGGTTGATCCGCTTCGGCGCCCAAACGACGCTTTTTATCGGCTTCGTATTCTTCATAGTTGCCTTCAAACCATTCGACGTGGCTGTCGCCTTCGAACGCCAGAATATGCGTGGCGATACGGTCTAAAAACCAACGGTCGTGAGATGTGACGACCGCACAGCCGGGGAATGCCTGCAGGGCTTGTTCCAAAGCGCGCAACGTATCGACGTCCAAATCGTTCGTCGGTTCGTCCAACAGAATAACGTTGGAGCCGGATTTCAGCATCTTTGCCATATGAACGCGGTTGCGTTCGCCGCCGGACAGCAAACCGACTTTCTTTTGTTGGTCGGATCCTTTGAAGTTGAATTGACCGACATAAGCGCGTGACGGAATTTTACGCTTGCCCAATATGACTTCGTCGTTGCCTCCGGAAATTTCCTCCCAAACGGTTTTATTGTCATCCAGTGCGTCGCGACTTTGGTCTACATAGCCCAGCTGAACGGTTTCACCGATGCGGAAATCGCCGCTGTCGGGTGTTTCCTGTCCGGTTATCATTCGCATTAAGGTTGTTTTTCCTGCGCCGTTCGGACCAATAACGCCGACAATGCCGCCGGGAGGCAGTTTGAAGCTTAAATCATCAATCAGCAAACGGTCGCCGTAACCTTTGGAAACGTTTTTGGCTTCGATAACCAAATCGCCCAAACGCGGGCAGGGCGGAATAACGATTTGAGCGTTTTGAACGGCTTCTTTATCCGCTTCGTTAACCAACGCGTCAAACGCCTGAATACGAGCCTTGCTTTTCGCCTGACGGGCGCGCGGGCTTTGACGTATCCATTCCAATTCCTGTTTAATCGTGCGCTGACGGGCGGATTCTTCCTTGGCTTCCTGCGCCAGACGTTTTTCCTTTTGTTCCAACCAGGACGAATAATTCCCTTCGTAAGGAATGCCTTCGCCACGGTCTAATTCCAAAATCCATCCGGTAACGTTGTCCAAGAAATAACGATCGTGCGTTACCATGACGACCGTTCCCGGATAATCGTGTAAGTGTTGCTGCAGCCACGCGACGGATTCCGCGTCCAAATGGTTTGTCGGTTCGTCCAACAGCAATAAATCCGGTTTCGACAGCAACAAGCGGCACAAAGCGACACGACGTTTTTCACCGCCTGAAAGCTTGGTTACGTCGGCGTCTGCCGGCGGACAGCGTAAAGCATCCATGGCGATTTCAATCGTACGTTCCAAATCCCAGCCGTTGCAGGCGTCGATTTTTTCCTGAATTTCCGCTTGTTCCGCAATTAAGGCGTTCATTTCGTCGTCGGTCATTTCTTCGGCGAATTTCATGGAAATTTCTTCAAAACGTTTTAATAAATCACGAGTTTCGCCGCATCCGTCCATGACGTTTTCCATTACGTTTTTCGTCGGATCCAGCTGCGGTTCCTGAGGCAGATAACCGACACTGGCGCCTTCAGCCGCCCAAGCTTCGCCGTTAAATTCGGTTTCAATGCCGGCCATAATTTTCAACAGCGTTGATTTTCCCGCGCCGTTTGCGCCCAAAACGCCGATTTTCGCACCCGGAAAGAAAGACAGCCAAATGTTGTTTAACACCTGTTTGCCGCCCGGATACGTTTTGGACAGGTTTTTCATTACATAAATATACTGGTATGCAGCCATAATGATCCTCTTTTAATGAAAATAAGTTATGGCTGTTATATCAGATGCGGGCGTTTCTTCAAAGCAAAATAAGCTTATTCGGCCGTTTCTGCGGTTTCATTCGTTTGAACAAAGACAAGCTTTTTACCGTCCGAAGTCGTTAAAGTTAACGTGTCTCCGTCGCGTTTAAACGAAACGACTTTTTCCAGCGATTGCAGATAATCTTGTTCCGCTTGCATTAAAGGTTCCGGCCCCATCATCATTGTAGCGCCCGCGGAGCCGAGCTTTATTTTACTGTTATCCGTTTTGTATGTGCCGAAATAGCGGTTGACGCCGGATTTTCCTGCATATCGGAGCTCCGCCGGATCAAAGCTGATCGTAATTTGTGCGTCGTTTGCGGCGTTTTGCAGTTGATATGTTCTGTTGTCCAATTGATCGGTTGATGCCGTGCAGGCGGACAACAGGCAGGCCGTTAAAAAGGAAAAAATTTTTTTCATGGCGTTTCTCCGATAAAATCAGTCCGTCGTTATTGTTATCGGGTTTTGTGGAAAAATCAATCCGAAACAAATATCAGAAACTTTTAGAGATATGGGCT
>JAZNBT010000037.1:0-11535 GCA_045587165.1 Alphaproteobacteria bacterium
GGCCTCCGACTTCGCGGAAATAATCATGGAACAAGACACCGTCACCGCAAACTGCTTATATAACTGTCCCGTAATGCCCGGAATAAAAATAACCGGAACGAACACGGACAAAATAACCAACGTAATCGCAATAATCGGCGCCGTAATCTGACTCATCGCCTTTGCGACCGCATCCGGAATCGTCAAATCGGGCTCTTCTTCAATTACGCGTTCGGTGTTTTCCACAACCATAATTGCGTCGTCAACCACGATACCGATAACCAAAACGATGGATAACAGCGAAATCGTGTTGGCCGAAACACCGAACGGCGCCATGAAAATAAACGTACCGATCAACGATACGGGAACGGCGATCGCCGGAATCAATGTCGCGCGCCACGTTCCCAAAGACAAGTAAACGACCAGTAAAACCAGAACAAACGCTTCAACGATGGTATGAAGAACTTCGTTAACCGTTGCATTAATGAAGACGGTCGTATCGAAAATAATGACATAGTCGACCCCTTCGGGGAAAAACTGCTTCATTCGTTCCAATTCCGCCTTCACGCGCGTGGCAACGTTCATAGCGTTCGCCCCCGGAGCCAAATTGATCATCGCCCCCGACGCCGGTTTACCGTTATATTGCGACGCCGTAGAATAAGACGTTCTACCCAGTTCGATTTTAGCAATATCTTTCAAGCGTAGCAAACCGCCGTCTTTATTGGCGCGAATAATAATATCGCCGAACTGTTCGGGCGTGCTTAAACGTCCGGAGGTTTTTAACGTAAATTGCAGTTGCTGATCCTTGGGAGCGGGAGCAGCCCCGACAGATCCGATCGCCGGCTGAATATTTTGCGAAGAAATGGCAGAAATGACATCCTTATTGCTCAACCCCAGATTAGCCATACGTTCCGGATCAATCCAAACACGCATACTGTAATCCATATCGCCGAACGTATTTACTTCACCGACGCCGGTAATACGAGCCAAATCATCCTTAACACGCGACGTCATATAGTTCGCCAAATAGTTCAATTCGCGCGAACCGTCCGGAGAATACAACGAAAACGCCATCAACATCGACGATGTATTTTTCTTTACCGTCACGCCCTGTTGCTGAACTTCCGAAGGCAATTGAGACGAAATCTGATTAATACGGTTTTGAACGTTCACCGTATTCATGTCCGGATCCGTTCCCAAAGTGAACGTTACGTTTAATGAATAAGAACCGTCGTTTGAACTGTTGGATTCCATATATAACATGTTATCCACACCGTTAACCTGCGATTCGATAATTTGCGCAACCGTCTGTTCGATAACTTCAGCCGAAGCTCCGGGATACTTTGCGGAAACAGAAACTGAAGGAGGAACGACGTCCGGCAGGTTTGCCACCGGAATCGTTTTCAATGCGATCAAGCCGGCAATCGTAATCACCAAAGAAATAACGATTGCCAAACGAGGCCTTTTAATAAAAATACGCGAAAACATTGGCGTTATCCTTATTTCTTAACCGGAGCCGCCGGTTGTTTTTCCGGCGTTTTTGTTACAGAGGCAGGCTCTGCGGCTTTTTCCCGTGTTTTATCGACAGAAACGGCCGGCTTTAACTTGGCGGCGGGAAGTCCGTCAACAACCACTTCCTGTCCCGGACGAACTTTTTGCAAACCGTTAACAATCACACGGTCACCCGCTTCCAAACCGTCAAGAATAACAATATCCTTTCCTTGTTCCGGACCGATGCTGACGGGTTTGTTGACCACTTTGTTCTGCGCATCAACGACATAAACGAACTTTGACGACACCGAAGACATCAAGGCCGCTTGCGATATCACTATTTTTTCAACGGGAGCTTCATATTCCAGCAAAATGGAAACAAACTGTCCGGAAACAAGCTGTTTGGCCGGATTCGGGAAAACCGCACGCATTTTAACGGTATCCGTGGAATCATCGACGACAACATCGGTAAAGTTGATTTGTCCGCCGTAACGATAAACCGAAGAATCCGCCATGATCAAAGAAATCGCCAGATTTTCACTATCAGCCTTTAAAATACCGGCGTTCTGCATGGACAACAGTTCGCGTTCCGAAACGGAAAACAAAACATTCATCGGATCAAAGCTGACCATGGTGGCCAAAGTCGTATTCACCGGCAGATATTCACCGATAGAATAATTGGACAGACCTATTTTTCCCGTGAAAGGAGCTTTGATATTTGTATATCCCAAATTCAACTTAGCAAGATTTAATGCCGCCTGAGCCTGTAACACCTGCCCTTTGGCAACGCTGTTTTCAGCTTCGCGCGTATCAACGGTCGACTGCGAAATATTTCCTGTCTTACGCAATTCCAAAGCACGATTTAAATTCAACTGAGCATTTTTGGCATCGGCTTCGGCTTTTGCCAAATTAGCGGCAGCTTCGGCAACTTGCGCTTCGAACGGTTCTCGTTCCAATACGAACAGCATTTGGCCTTTTTTGACGATATCACCTTCTTCAAACAGGCGATCTTTCAAAAATCCGGCGACACGCGCTTTCAAAGCAACAGAATTGACCGCATCAATCCGTCCGGGGAAATTAAACCGTTCCGTATATGATTTATATCTAGCCTTTTCAACAGTCACATGAGGTTTTTGAATCACCTGAACTGCTGTTTCTTTCTTTTTCAAACAGCCGTTCAGCAACAAAACGGACACCGCAACCACTGCAAAAAACGATAAAGAACGATTTTTGAACATACATATTTCTCCCGACAAGGATACACACAAACATTGCTTTGCAAGCAATCAATCCTTCTTTATATATAAGAATCTTTATTCCGACAAGAGCTTTTTATTAAACGGAAGTAGTCAAAAACCACCAATTCGGGCGCTTCTTACGAATCTGATCACAGCATAATGACGCGTCTTCAAATGATGAAAAAATCCCGAAACAAGTACCGCCGCTGCCAGACATACGTGCCAGACGGCAGCGGCTGTCAGCCTGCAAGGCTTTCAGCACATCAAAAACAGCGGGTTCGAGTTGACAGGCCGCCTCACTTAAATCATTATGACGTTTTTTCAATTCCTGCACAAAATCATCGAAATCCGTCATTTCCTGCGTAAAAGGCATCGGATCGGAAAAAGTTTGTGTTCTGGTTTTGAATACAGCCGGCGTAAAAACGGGACGATTCGGATTCACCAGAAGCAAAAATAAAGGCGGCAATGACGGAGCAGGCGTTAAAATTTCGCCGATACCGGATACCTGAACGGCTTTTGCGGCCAAACAAGACGGCACGTCCGCCCCCAACTTTAATGCAATTTTATGCAGCTCTTTTTCCGGAATCGTTTGCCCCCATAATTTCAACAAAGCTTTTAACGTCGCAGCGGCATCAGCCGACCCGCCGCCGATTCCCGCCGCCACCGGCAAATTTTTTTCCAAAGTAACGGCCGCTGTCGGTTTTTTGCCGCACGCTTCCGCCAACAAACGAACGGCTTTTAAAACAATATTTTCTTCACCTACCGGCAAAGAATCGGCATATGTCCCGCAAACATTCAATGTCAAATCATCGGCTTCCCCGACCGTAACGACATCCCCGTCTTTAGCGAAAACAAACAAACTGTCCAACAAATGGTAACCGTCTTCGCGACGTCCGGTGACATGCAGATACAGATTAATTTTGGCAGAAGCGAGAACGGATACGGTCATTTTTTTACATTCTTAATTTTTTTTGATCTTATGACATCTCGATCCGGCAAAAAGATCTTATCTCCGACGGCATCCAATCCCTTTTCCAGTTTCAATTCAACGCGTTTGCGATCATTATCGGGAAAATCATCTTTCATCGACAAGGCTTTTCCCCATTGGAAACGGGCTTCACGTTTGCGCCCGACTCGCCAATAAGCATCCCCCAAATGATCATTAATAACAGCGCTGCCGGGATTTAAAAACAAGGCGCTCTCCAAAACGGCAACGGCTTTAGGATACTCTTTTAATAAATAATAAGCCCACCCCAAACTATCTACAATAAACCCTTCACGCGGAGACAAAAGGGCTGCTCGTTCCAACATTTCCTTGGCTTTGGCAATATTTTCACCCCGCTCGATCCAAGAATATCCCAGATAATTCAGCGTTAACGGCTGATCCGGCGATAAAATCAATGCCTGCAATAAATCCTGTTCAGCCAATTCCCATTGTTTATTGCGTTCATAAGCGGCTCCGCGGCTATAAAACAAAACCCAATGCGAACGATCCGGAACAGGAATACGATCTATCGCTTCACTCAAAGCCGCGATTGCCTGAGGAAATTTTTGATCGGCGATAAAAATATCACCCAGTTCCACCCAAGGGAAAGCTAAATCCGGCCGTATTTCCGCCATCTTACGCAGTTGCTTTTCCGCACGTGGCAAATCTCCTTGACGCGCATAAACGATTCCCATACGAATCTGACTGGCATAGTATGTTTCCGACGTTTCCTTTTCTTCGGCATACAGCTTCAACGCTTCGTCATAACGCTCCTGTTTTTCGTAAATTTCCCCCAAAAGAACGCGAGCCAAAGAAAGAGATGGATCCAAAGCCAACCCGAACCGAATGAAAAACAGCGATATTTCCGGCGTTCCTTTATCTGCCAGACTGCCTGAAATATCAAAAAACGCCTCTGCCAAACCGGCTTTCGGTGTTCCTATGCTTTTAGGGACTTTTGCGTCCGCCTGAACGGCTCCGGCCGTAAAAAACGTTTCATCCAACAAAGGATAAGATTTTGCCCCTTTTCGATAAGCGTCAACCAAAGTATGAAATTTTTTCTTTTCCCCTTGACGCAACAAAAAATTACCGTATGCCTGAGCTGCACGCAAAGACAATCCGGCAGGCTCTTTTAACAGGGATTCATAATTTTCCCGCGCCTTCTCTTCGTTGTCCCACAAATCATGCAAAAGCGCCGCATGGAAAAAGTATAAAGACTTCAATCCATCCTGATTCAACTTTTCCAAAGACTTTAATGCTTTTTTACGATCATCCAGACCGGCGTAAACCCAAACTTCCAATAACGGATATAAAAACGCATTTTCCTCCTTAGCCGGAAAAGAATCTATCTGCTCTCGAGCCGCCGCAAAATCATTTTTTGAGACATGATATGCAATTACGACCAAAGAAGCCAATAAAGAATCCGGCGCGGATTTCAGTTCGGTCAACGCATACGGATAAGCATCGTCTATTCGCCCTTCAACCGTCAACAACGCAAACATTTCAGACTGCAGCGCCCGATTGTCCGGATCAACACTCAATGCTTTTTTTAAATAACGTACGGCAGCGTCAAAATCCTTATCCTGACGCGCCTGCAAATATAACAAATAACTGTCGATCGCAGGCGATTTTACGGATTTTGCTTCAGTCGCAGGCACATCCGGCGCAGCCCCCGTATGATGCGGAACGCAGGCCGCCAAGATTAAAAAAAACAAAGCATATATTTTGGAATGAACGCGCATGTCCCAAATCTTTCTCAAACAAAGGTTTTTCATTGTGTTCCGTTTTCTGTTAAAAATCAAGTCCGTCCTTTGTTTGCGAAACGACTCTTTTTTAAAGAAAACGTTTCTGTTTGTCGCCGAAAATATGATACTTTACATCTATGATCGAAAGCACATCGCATGAACAATTGTTGCAGTGGCATATTACCGCCGGCGCCGATGAAACAATCGGCGACGTTTCCGTAAACCGTTTTAAAACATCTTTATCTGCCGAACCGCAGCCGATGGAAACAAGCGTTTCCGTCCCGTCAACGGTATCGGCACCGATCACGACCGAACTAAAAACTAACTCTTTGGCTAAACAGGCATCAACTTTGGAAGAACTGCGGAAAATCGTTGCCGATTTTGACGAATGTCCGTTAAAAGCCACGGCCGCGAACATGGTCTTCGGATCAGGAAATCCGGAAGCGGAGCTGATGATTATCGGTGAAGCACCCGGAGCGGAAGAAGATAAACAGGGATTGCCCTTTGTCGGACCTAGCGGTCATTTATTGGATTTGATGTTAAAATCCATCGGCTTGACTCGTCAGGATGTATATATATCCAATATTTTACCTTGGCGTCCGCCCGGCAACAGAAAACCGTCCGAGGCGGAAATCGCCTTGTTTACGCCGTTTGTTCGCAGACATATCGCTTTGATAAAACCAAAAGTGTTATTGTTGTTAGGCGGCAGTGCGGTATCCGCTTTGATGCACACAAACGCCGGCATTACCAAAACTCGAGGTCGTTGGATGACATATACGGATGAAGATCTGACCGTTAACGTGATGGCTTCTTTCCATCCGGCGTTTCTATTACGCACTCCGGCGCAAAAAAAGCTGTCATGGCGGGATTTTTTAGCGGTTAAGAAAAATCTGAATGCTTGATAAAAAAGCCCGTTTTCTTTTTTATGACAATTTAAAAATATTATTCCCTAAAAAAAACAAAAAAAAGAGGGCTGAAAAACCCTCTTCTCTTTTATTCATGACGGATCAACCGGCCAACTGCAAAATATTGCATAATTTACCCGTTGCTTCCTGTGTATTGATTTTTTCCAGCGCCGCCAATTCGTTTGCCAAACGATCCAACGCCTGTTCATAGATTTGGCGTTCGCTGTAAGACTGGTCGGACTGAGACTGTGACCGATATAAATCGCGAACAACTTCAGCAATCGAAACGGGGTCGCCCGAATTGATTTTCGCTTCGTATTCTTGAGCGCGGCGGCTCCACATCGTACGTTTTACTTTTGATTTGCTGCGCAACGTTTCCAAAGCCGTATCCATTATATTTTTATTGGATAACTTTCTTAATCCCGAATTTTTCGCTTTTGCCATCGGGACACGCAAAGTCATACGATCCTTGTCAAAATGAACAGCGATCAAGTCCAATTCCTGTCCCGCGACGGTATCTTTTGTAATGCTTAAAACCTTGCCGACACCGTGGGTCGGATAAACAACAAAATCACCGGTCGAAAAAGAAACTTCTTTTACCACTTCAAGTCTCCTAATCAGAGTTCCATTCATACAAAAAAGTTTTTCCATTTCCATTTTCTTTACGAAAAAGTAACTTTTTTGCAATTTGTCAAAAATTAAGGGAAAACCTGAGGCCTCCCTTTAAAGACATAGTCTTTATACCATAAAATCATCGTTTTTGGTAGAGCTTAGTGACAAAAGATTCATAAAATTTTAATATCTTGTTTATTTCTCTGGATTTTTGCTTCCTTTAAGGAGAGGGCAACGTATCGGGAATCAAGTGCGTTTCCTGACCGTAAAGGACAAAAACCCTTTGCCCGACGGCGAGTCGGTTCTTCATTCCCTGAATAACAGTGATCATATTACCGTCCGCCAAACGAACAATATATTGCAACGCTTTTTGTTCACTGAGTTCTTTTTGTGTCAAACCGCCGATAAATGCACCCGCCAAAGCCCCGCCAACTGACGCCAGAACACTGCCTGCCCCGCGTCCGATCGTGGAAGCCGCGACACCGCCCGCAACACCGCCGATCAAAGATCCTTCGGAATTTTGCCCCTGAATATTAACGGTTCGAACATCAACGATAACACCTTGACCGACCTGATCGGCCGATCCGACGGAAGACATTTGATATGAATCACTGTTAATGTCACGGGCACAAGCGAATAACAACAGACAAAATAAAAAAAACACGGATTTTTTCATCGGCCACCTCTTTCTTTTCATCTTAAACGATTTTAAAGAAAAATCAGCCTGACCGTCGGCAGACGATCAAACGTTTAAACATAATCCGATTTTTCGACTTTTTTGATTTGCAAGAAAGAGGCCAAGAAAAAATATTTTCTTGGCCTCTTTCTTTACTTCTTAAACGGCGAAATCATCGCGAAACTGGAGAAATTTTTTATCTTCGCGCTCTTTCCAGATCTTTATTCCGTCGGCGATGTTTTTCTCCATACCGTCACGTAAAACAGTCAAGGACATATTTTCGATTTCGGCAACCAAACAGCGCAGTTCGTCAGTCTGTTTTTGCGCAGACATATGTTTGTCCCGAGCTTCAATTAAAGCAAATAACGATTCCGTTTGATATGCTTCGGCGACTATCAAATAAGCCTTAACGACATCAACGACCGACGCGTCGCTTTCCGCACGAATTTTCCCGATAAAATTGACTCCGGTACGATTGATCAGATTATTAACGATCATTGTCGCACTGATTTCACGGTGCAAAGGATGATTCAAAATATAATCCCCTGCCGTTGCTCGCAGAGATTCGGGGAAATAAAGCGGCAACATATTGTTGTGCACAAACGGATCATCCGGCAAATCACTGTTCAAAACGGCTTCGTATAAATACAGCTTGGCATATGCCATTAAAACAGCCAATTCGGGACGCGTCAGCCCCTGACCGCGATTGAAACGCGCATCCATTTCCGCATCTTGCGGCAAAGATTCCAAAGCACGATCCAACCGGTCTTCTTTTTCCAAGGTATGAATCAGCTTTTTATTTCCGGGAATGCTTTTTGCACCACGGCTTAACATATAAGACAAAATCTGCGTCTGCAGATAATTGTCACGCAAAACCAAAGCGGCGACATCATCCTGCATGGACTTTAACAACGCATTGCGCTGTTCCATTGTCATTTTGCCGTCGGCAACCATCAGGTTTAACATAATCTTCAGATTGACTTCGTGATCCGAACAATCAACACCGCCCGAATTGTCAACCGCATCCGTGTTCAACCGTCCGCCATTCAAAGCATATTCGACACGCGCCTTTTGCGTAAAGCCCAAGTTGGCTCCTTCGCCGACGATTTTTGCCCGAAGATCGGCCGCATCGATACGGCACGACGCATTGGCGTTGTCTTTGGCATCCATCTGCGTTTCGATTCCGGCTTTGACATATGTCCCGATGCCGCCGAAATACAACAAATCGACAGGAGCTGACAATACGGCTTTCATCAATTCGTCAGGTGTTAACACCGTTTGCGATATGCCTAGGACGGAACAGGCCTCCTTCGAAATTGTGATCGTTTTTTCCTTCCGGCTATAGATACCGCCGCCCGCCGACAATAAAGAACGATCGTAATCTTCCCAAACGCCTTCCGATTTAAACAAACGTTCACGTTCTTTAAAAGAAACCGCCGCATCCGGATTCGGATCAATAAAGATAGCCGATTCACTGAAAGCGGCAATCAACTTGATATGAGGCGAACACAACATCGCGTTGCCGAACACGTCACCCGCCATACTGCCGACACCGGCGACGGTGAAATCCTGCGTCTGACAATCCTTGCCCACTTCGCGGAAATGTCTTTTGACGCTTTCCCAAGATCCTCTGGCCGTAATTGCCATGCCTTTATGGCTATATCCCGTAGAACCGCCTGATGCAAATGCATCACCCAGCCAATAACCGTATTCCAAAGAAATCGCGTTGGCGATATCGGAAAAACCGGCTGTTCCTTTATCGGCGGCGACAACCAGATACGGATCATCCTCGTCATAACGAACGACGTCTTTCGGCGCGACAATCTGACCGGCGACGATATTGTCCGTCAAATCCAACAAACCGCGAATCATTGTTTTATACGCACTGATCGCGTATTCCCTTGTTTGTTCGCGCGTCGCGTTTTCAGGCGGATGCTTGGGAAAAAATCCGCCTTTGGATCCGACGGGAACGATAACGACGTTCTTTACCTGCTGAGCTTTAACCAAACTGAGGACTTCCGTTCGAAAATCTTCTTTTCTGTTCGACCAGCGAATGCCGCCGCGCGCGATCTTCCCGAAACGCAAATGAACGGCATCAACATCGGGAGAATAAACGAAGATTTCAGCCATGGGCTTCGGTTTGGGCAAATGATGAATATCTTTCGAAGCAAACTTGAAAGAAACGTAATCTTTTTCACCGTTATTTCGATAAAAATTCGTTCTGGTCATTGCTTTCAGCACTGAAAAAACAGCCTTTAAAGCCGTGTTTTTCGGCATACGTTCTGCAATTTCGTTTTCAATGGCCGCGGCAGTTTCGGCTGAAGCATTTTGCGGATTAAATTTTGCGTCAAAGTACTGCAAAAATTTTTCCGTAATTTCCGGGTTCTCTTCATACGCCTGCAAAACGGCACGTTTTGTAGCAATAGCGGTTTGGCGAATATATGAAGCGATGGCACTGAGTAAAAAATCCTGACGTTGGAAAAGCATGCGTATTCTCTCTTTAATTCAAGTAAAAAAATTTTTCACAGAATATACTTATGATCAAAAAACGACAAGCTTTTTTAAAAGTAATGAAAATTCTTTTCTTTCTTTGATAAAACGGCTACAAAAGAAAGCAGAGAATAAGGATGGCGGATGAAAAACAGTTTTTTTTCACAAATAGGGCATTATACCGTTTGCTTTTTTAAATATCTGCTTTATCTGTTCAATCTGGCCGTTTTGGCGGGACTGGGCGTCAAAACGGTCAATTTGTGGATTTCAACCCCTTTTGATTTTTCAGATACACTGGCGGCTTTTCCCGATGAGCCGGAGTTTATCAACAAAGCCGCCGCGGAAAAACAACTGTGGGGAGCCTTAACGTTTGAAACGCTGCTTTTTGTTATCGGCGGCTTTTTATGTTATGAATTGCTGATCAAACAAAAAACCTTCAGACGGGGAATAATCGCGCCCATGGTTGCCGTCTTTTTATGGACGGCAGGAGAAAGCGCTTTTTTATTTTTACCGGCGACGGATAAAGCTCATGCAATCAATACCTGCCAAGCCGCCAAGATTTCGTGGGATACCAAAAACCACAAATGCCGCCTGATGGATTTAGAATTAAAACGGTTTGAAAAATTAAAAGCTTTGAAAAAAGCAA
Source organism: Alphaproteobacteria bacterium (assembly GCA_045587165.1). GTDB lineage: Bacteria > Pseudomonadota > Alphaproteobacteria > CAAGCB01 > CAG-977 > UBA11549. The sequence goes on from JAZNBT010000037.1 coordinate 10,765, forward strand.
CCCGCAATCCGGCTCCGTCGCCAACAGCTAAAAAAGCAAAACCGTCTGCCGGAAAAACCGCACCCGTTCATCAAAAAAAGCCGATTCGAAAAACAACGGTGAAAAAGCAGGCAATCAAACATGTGGCGTCGCCGAACAAGCCGGCCGCCCTCGAAGCAAAGCCGGTTGCCGCGCCGACACAGCCGACGACAGGAGATAACGTTGTTCTTTCCGTCAAGTAATTCCTTTTTCGTATCCGCAGCCGGTCGACGGCTGCAAAAACACCTGCAATCTTTTTTAATCAACGAACACATCGAAAATCTGCCGTCGATTTTAATCGGTCCCGAAGCACCGTTTCTGACCGTATTTGAACAAAATCGTCCGGAAATCATTCTGGAAACGCAAACCGTTCCCGACGACGCATTACAATTTCCTTTACCTGCTAACGGCACGACTGAAGCAGTTTTTATGGCTGTTTTAAATAACTCGATCGCAAATGTCCGTTTGCCTTTAATCAAAGAAATTCACCGCATTTTAAAACCGCAAGGTCGTTTTTTCCTGATTATAAAAAATACTTTCGGCTTTTGGCCCGTACACGTTCAGAATATGCCGGAGTTGTCTGCAAACCTGATTCGCAAAGAACTGCTCGATACCGGTTTTTCAATCAAACGTCAGCAACGCGTTTTGAGTTGCCCTTTTCGCGGAAAGGTTTTTGACATCCTTGACGACAGTTTTTTTGCATTAAAAATGAAAATCGGCAGTTTTTCTTTGTTTGCTGCCGAAAAAAGACCC
>JAZNBT010000038.1:0-17688 GCA_045587165.1 Alphaproteobacteria bacterium
GCTCCCCGACAAACACCGGAACACCTGCGGAATAATTCAGACACTCAGTCTCTAGCGGCCAGAATATTGACCGGCCTTGTCCTGTTTTACAGAAAATTTATTTCGCCTTTAAAGCCGTCATGCTGTCGTTTTACGCCGACATGTTCCGCCTACGCTTTGGAAGCCTTGCGGATTCACGGTGCGATCAAGGGATCGTGGCTGACTTTCCGTCGTATTTTACGCTGTCAACCGTTCGGCGGGTCGGGATATGATCCCGTTCCGCCTAGAACCGAAAAAACAAAATCGCCTTTCAAAGGCAGACGGACTTTGTATGCCGTTTCGTTTGCTTTATTCGCCGCCGTTGTTTTTGCGGGAGTGTTCAATGTGTATTACGAACATTCTGAAGGATTCGTTTCAGAAGAACAAACACAAAGTATTGAAAAAGCTCCTGCCGTTCCTGGCGCATCGCAAAAACAGGCGCAAATAAAAAATAATATGCCCACCCGCTTTTTAGTCTGGCTTATACGTCTATATCAGGTTAAGATATCGCGTTTTATACCGGGCAAATGCCGTTTTACGCCGACATGTTCCGCTTATGGCATTCAAGCTTTGGAACGTTTCGGCGCGATCAAAGGGTCGTGGCTGACAATAAAACGTATTTTACGTTGCAATCCATGGAGCGGACAAGGAGAAGACCCTTTGCCCGATCAGGAAAAATCGTAAACACAGGTGAACTGATGGAAAAAAACAATTTAGAAAATCGCAATTTAATTTTGGCCGTTATTTTTTCGGCTGTTTTTCTGTTTATAATCGACGCCATTTTTCCTCCGGAACAAGACATTTCGGCGAAAAACACACAAGCGGAGACTTCGACCGTTTCTCCTCAGGCGCCGACAATAACACCGAAAAAAACAGCGGAACACTCTTACGCTCCGGCGCCGAATGCAGTCAGCGGACAGGAAAAATCCGTTTCGGAAACAATGTCGCGCGAACAGGCTGTTAATGACTATCAACATATTGCGATCAAGTCTCCTTCATTAAGCGGTTCCTTGCGTTTAAAAGGCGCCCGCTTGGATAACCTGTTGTTGACGAAATACCGCGAAACACTGGCGGAAGACAGCCCGTATATTTCGTTATTGTCTCCGGTCGGCACGGCTTATCCGTTTTTTGCCGAATTCGGTTGGGTTTCGACCGACGCCTTGGCGCTGCCGAACGCCGAAACACCATGGCAGACGGAAGATTCCGAATTAACGCCGGAAAAGCCGCTGACATTGACATGGGATAACAAAGCGGGTTTAAAATTCATCCGTCAAATTTCCGTTGACAACAATTACATGTTTACCGTTTCGGACAGAATTGAAAATTACGGATCAAAAATCGTCACGTTATTCAATTACGGTCTGATCGGCCGTACCAACATACCGGCTTCACAACGTGGAGCTGTTTTAGAAGGATTGGTCGGTTATCTGGACGGTTCGTTAAAAGAATTCGCTTATGCCAAAATGAACAAAGAAGAACAGGCTTCTTTTAAAACGACGGGCGGTTGGGCCGGCATTACGGACAAATACTGGATGGCCATTCTGGCGTTTGATCAAGAAGCTCCGAATGTAACCGTCAAATTCAGCGAACAGGATACGTCCGCGGGCAAACACTATCAGGCGGATTATCTGATGCCGCCGACGATTATCGAACCGGGACAAGCCGTTCAGACGACAGGGCGTCTTTTTGCCGGCGCAAAGGAATTAACACTGATTGATGCTTATGAAAAAGATCTGGGGATCAAACGTTTCGATCTGACGGTCGATTTCGGATGGTATTATTTCTTGACAAAGCCGTTCTTCTTTATTCTCAGTTGGTTTAATTCCTTGTTCGGCAATATGGGACTGGCGATTTTATTCTTTGCCTTCCTGCTGCGTTTGGCAATGTTCCCGATAGCAAACAAGTCTTTTGAAAACATGGCAAAGATGAAAGAGCTGCAGCCTAAACTGGAAAGTTTACGCGAACGCTGCGGTGAAGACAAAGTACGTTTCAATCAGGAAATGATGGAATTATACCGAACCAACAACATCAATCCGGCGGCTGGATGTTTGCCGATGCTGATACAGATTCCGGTATTTTTCTCATTGTATAAAGTGTTATACATTTCTTTGGAATTACGCCAAGCACCGTTTTACGGATGGATCCACGATTTATCCGCTCCGGACCCCAGTTCCGTATTTACGTTATTCGGAATATTGAATTGGCCGATACCCAGCGCTTTAAATATCGGCGTATGGCCTGTTCTAATGGGATTGACGATGTGGTTGCAACAACAGATGAATCCCAAGTCAACAGACAAAACGCAAAACATGATTTTAAACATGATGCCATTATTAATGACGTTCCTTTTAGGCAACTTGGCTTCCGGCTTGGTGATTTACTGGACATGGAGCAACCTTTTATCAATGGCGCAGCAATACGCTTTAAGATTTAAAGGTAAAAAAGGAAAGGGCTGATGGAAAATCCGACGGAACAACAGCAAGCGGAACAGATAGAAAAAGGCCGCCTGCTGTTTTCTAAAGAATGTACTTTTATGCTCAGTGTCGCATCTCTGGCTCAATTGCCGGCAGGCAAGGAAGTCGAGGTCGCATTTACGGGAACGTCCAACGTCGGCAAGTCCAGTCTGATCAATGCACTGACCGGTCGAAAAACGTTGGCTCGCACTTCAAACACGCCGGGCAGAACCCAGCAGTTGAACTTTTTTGATCTGGGCGGATGTTTGCGTTTGGTTGACATGCCGGGATACGGTTTTGCCAAAGCCCCGATCGAAACCGTTCGGGAATGGCAGGAATTAGTTACCCTTTATTTAAAGGGACGCCCGAATCTGCGTCGCGTGTGCCTGTTAATCGACAGTCGTCACGGCATAAAAAAAGCGGATCAAGAAATCATGACCGTTTTGGACAAAGCTGCCGTTGTTTATCAGGTTATTCTGACAAAAACGGACAAGATTTCGCCCGCCGCTTTGAAAGCCGTTGAAATGAAAACATCAGACGCTTTAAGTAAACATACGGCAGCTTATCCGGTTTTATTTCCGACCAGTTCCGTGACCAAAAAAGGTATTGACATATTGCGGGCAGAACTGGCTGCATTGACAGATTTTTAATCTTCGGCCTCAAGGAGTTGTCTATGTATAAAAAGGCAGCTTTTTTTATTTTGTTCAGTTTAACCGCCTGCGGTCATACGGGACGTGAGCACGCACAAATAATCGAACACGTCAGACAGGGAAATATCGCGGCGGCACGGCAGTTGGCCGAAAAAAACGATTTTTACTCTGACGAACCGTCATTATTGGTACGTTATTTTGAAATCGGAACGCTTCACTACTTAAACGAAGAATATTACCAAGCTCTTCAACACTTTGACAAAGCGCATCAGTTATCTCAAAAATTATATACAAAAAGCATTTCGAAATCCGTTGCCGCACAAATTGCCGGAGACGGATTATCCCCCTATACCGGGGAAAAATACGAATTGTCGATGCTGCGTTTTTACCAGTCTTTGACTCATTACAAATTATATGAGCAGGGCTATTACGAGTCCCATTCCGTCCAAGAAAAAGAAACCGTCCGCATTATCGAACGCAAAGAACTTTCAGAATCGGAAAGAAGAAAACATTTTAACGCCGCGCGGGCATCCGTTTTGGATTGGAACAGTCTATTGACGACATTTACCCGCGAAAGCCGTGATAAAAACGATTTCAGACAAGACATGCTAGCCAAAACATGGGGAGCGGAAATTCACGATATTTACGGCTCGTCGGGAGACCGGCAAATCGCAAGACAGTTATACAAAGACGTTCAAAAGCTCTTGAATGCGTCATATGCGGATTATCCGTCCTATAAAACGAAACACGCCAAGCGTCTGAAACAATACGCGTCATCCAAAGGAAAAGATTTATATGCCGGAGCGGATAAAAAAGAAAACGTCAAGATTGTTTTAAAAGTCGGCTTGATTACACCGAAAAAACCGGAAAAAATCGATTTCCAAATACCGATCGGCGCCTTTCTGTTTTCCGGCAGCAAAGATAAATTCGTTTCCTGTCTGGGCAATATTTTGCCGGGACAACGAATTTCCTTTGAAATACCTTCGGTTTCGGTTCCGAAAACAATCGACGATTATCAGATCGTCATCACGAATTCAGCCGGAAAAAAAATCATTTCAAAACAGATGGTTCTGACCGCGCCCGTTTCCGAAACGGCGTATCGGGAATATAAAAACAAACGAGGAGCCCTGATCGCTCAAAAAAGCGCCCGTCTAAGCGCAAAATACGCGGCAGCGGCCGTTTCCGCCTGTGCGTTATACGATCCGGACGATCCGTTTAAATGGTTGGCTGCTTACGCAACTTTTGCCGCTTCGTCAAAATTGATTCAAGCGTCGGAATATGCGGATGCTCGTTACTGGGGTTTGCTTCCGGATTCCATATTCCAGCAATCCCTGTTTTTAAAAAAAGGTTCGTATAACGGAAAAATACAATCAAACGGCCGACCGCTGAAAACTTTTTCTTTTACAGTTAACAATTCCCGTTCGGTTTTGATTGACTTGAACATACCGAACGGATGAAAATAACAAGGTTCCCTTACTTAAGGAAAGAAACGCAATGAAAAGACATTTTATTCCCGTTTTCGCTCTCTGCCTGCTTTCTGCCTGCGCCCATTTTATGTCGACTTACGATATTACAGATTCATCGGATAAATTCAAACCGTCTTGGATTGTTCAATCCAGAGCGCACAAAAGCGATTCATCCGATGCGGCTAAGCAGAATCTGTATTTTGTCAGCGATGCGCAAAACATTAATCTGCGTTTATGCTTAAAATCGGCGGAAACACGCGCCATACGGAAAGTCGCGATCGAAACGGCTGAAAAACTGATGGGTCGTTTTGAAAAAATCAACAAGCCTTTGAACAATATGGCAAACAGCAAAACAAAAGAAATTCTGCAGGAAAACATCCAGATTAATTTGCGCGGCCTCAACGTCGTTGATAAATATTGGGAAAAACGAGCCTATAAAAAAGAAAAAGGCGCGGAAAAAAATTATACGTCTTACAAATGCGACGTTGTCGTTAAAATTAAAAAAACGGATTTGGCGAATGCATTGCCCCCTTACAAAGAAAAAATAGTAAAAAAATTCAAAGAAAAGGATAAAAAAGCAATGACTGAAGCGATTGATTCTTATATAGCGGACTTAAATAAATGATCAGACAAATACTTCTGACGGGATTGTTTTTAGGCGCGGTATTACCGGCTCGAGCGGAAGCCGATAAAAAGGCTCCGGAATGGACAAAATCACCGGATGCCGCATGCACCAAAAACGAAATATGCGCCGTCGGCATCGGATCGGGATTGAACAGCGCCAAAGCAAACGCCCGTAACGAACTGGCTAAAATTTTTGAAACGCAAATCAAATCATCTTTTGAAACGATATTGCTTCAAAACAACAACGCTGAAAATTTCCACGTCCGTGATTATATTTCCGAAACATCGGACATATTGTTAAACGCCGTTGAAATCAAAGAAACGTTTGATACACCTACCGAAGTTTACGCTTTGGCCGTCTTAAACAAACCCGTGGCGGCACGTATCACCGGAAAAAAAATTAACGATTTGGATCAAAAAATGACCGCTTTGCTGCAGGATGATTCCCCGGCAGCGGCCGTTCGCTTGGAAAAACTGTATGAACAACGGCAAAACATGAATCAACGCCTTATCGTTTTAACCGGAAGGCCGAAAGTTGAAAAAATCACTTATGAACAAGTATATGCCAATAAAAAAGCCAAATCAGGCAATCGACATATCTTTTTGACAAGCCGAAAGACAGACAAAGCCCTCGATAAAACCGTGCGCGGCGTATTAATGGAAAACGGTTATACCTTTGCCAAATCAGCTGATGAGCAAACGCCGATTGTTGCGATTTCCCTTCAATCCGAAAAACAGTATGCCAAAATTGAAGGATTCGTGAAATATAAATACCATTTTACAATGACGGCGCCGGATAAAACAGGAAACGACATTGACGTTCTGGCAACGACACTGACGGAAACGGGACGAAATGAAAAACAAGCGTATTCAAATGCTTTGGAATCATTAAAAGTCTACCTGAATGAAAACATTTTAAATCTGTCTTTCTAAAAACAAGGATCATCAAATATGAAAAAAACTTTTTTTGCATTAGCTTTGAGCTCAATTCTGCTGCTTCAAGGGTGCGCCGGTTTTAAGGCCGAACGATTAACAACGGCGGAAGGCGACGAAAAGGCAATGGGCATAACCGACGAATGGATGCTGACGGATACGGAATTGTCCGTTAAAGATATCATCGCACAATTAGGCAAGCATCGCGGTTATCAGCGCTATTTAACGCAGTTGGGACATAGACCGCGTTTATTTATCGCCGAAGTCCAAAATGAAACTTCGGAAGCGTATTTCCCGATCGAAGATTTAAATGACGAACTTTTAAACGAATTTTCGGCATCCGGCGATTATATTTTAATCGACGCGCAATCACGCGATAAACTTATCAAAGAACTGCAATATCAAAGCGACGGAATGGTAAAAGCGTCCGATATAAAAAAAGTCGGGAAAGCAACCGGCGCGGAAGTATTGATTTTCGGTACGGTTCGTATGAATCCGAAATCGTTGGACGGTAAAACAATCAAAGAATACACCGTAAATCTGCGCATTACGGAAATCGAAAGCGGAGAAGAAGTCGCCCGTGTACGAACAAAAACGTCAAAGTATTCCAAACGAGGCGGCTTCGGTTGGTAAATTTTTTTATTATCAACTTTTCGAAAATCATCCTAAAAAAATTCCGAACAGAAAGATGTTTTAAAAATTTTATAAAACCACCCTTTCTTTTTCTGAAAGATTTTAAATAAAAACCGCTAAATTCGCCCCTCGAATTTAGCGGTTTTCATATTACGAACACCGTAAAATCTGATTTGAAAAAATGGATGAGTTAATCTTTTCACCCCATATCCTTTAAATATCAAACCTAAAATCCGACGATCAAATTTATAAAAAGCTGGACTCAATCAATCGATTGATTTAATCTGTTTTCGTTAAAACGGAAAATGATTCTTTTTAAGCGAGTGATTGAGCATGAATATAATAAAGAAGGCTTATTGCAGGTTGTTCCAATTTTGTTTTAAAGCGGCTATCCCTTTTTTACCGTATTACAATCCGGAAATATTGGATAAGGTTGAAGACATATCTTCGGTGTTAAAGAAAAAAAAGATATCGAGGGTTTTGTTGATTACGGACGGATATATCAGAAAATTCGGAATTACGGCGCCCCTTGAAAAGAATTTAAAGGAAAACGACATTTTTGTTTCGGTTTATGACAAGGTCGTTCCCAATCCGACAATCGAAAATGTTGAACAGGCTCGGGCGTTGTATTTAGATAACGACTGTCAGGCTTTAATCGCTTTCGGAGGCGGTTCGGTCATAGATTGTGCCAAAGCCGTCGGTGTGCGTATCGCCAGACCGAAAAAGCAATTGCGGGATTTGGCTGGCATATTGAAAGTTATGAAAAAAATTCCATTGCTTTTTGCAATACCGACGACGGCCGGAACGGGATCCGAAACGACTTTGGCCGCCGTGATTACGGATACGAAAGCGAAACATAAATATATGATTTGCGATTTTCCGCTGATTCCGAAATATGCCGTATTGGATGCCGAGGTTATAAACACGCTTCCGTCTTCGGTGGCGGCAAGTACGGGAATGGATGTCTTGGTTCACGCTATTGAGGCGTATATCGGAAATTCGACAACAAAGAAAACAAGGAAACAGGCTTTGCAAGCGGTTTCGTTGGTGTATAAAAATTTGCCGGCGGTTTATTTAAACGCGGGCGATATGGAAGCCGGAAAAAATATGTTGTCGGCATCTTATTTGGCCGGATGTGCTTTTACGGTTTCATATGTCGGGTATTGTCACGCGATTTCTCATTCTTTAAGCGGAATGTATAATACGACGCACGGTTTGGCGAACGCGATAATCATTCCTTACGTGTTGGAAGCGTATGGCGCTAAAATACATAAAAAACTAAAGGAATTAGCTTTGGCGGCGGAGCTTTGTTCGCCGGAAACGGATCCGGCCGATGCCGCAAAAATATTTATTCAATCCGTCAGAGAGATGAACGCTAAAATGGGAATCGGCACAAAAATTCCGGAAATTAAAAAGGAAGATGTTGAAAAACTTGCAAGCTATGCGGCGGCGGAAGGAAATCCGATGTATCCCGTCCCCGTATTAATGGATGAAAAAGAACTTCAACGGTTTTATTATGAATTGATGTGAGAAAAGGAATTTTTATGGAAAACATCTTAAAAAAACAACAGGATTTTTTTAAAAGCGGACAGACGTTGCCGATAGAAAATCGTTTGCTTTATCTGAAAAAACTGAAAAAGGCGATTAAAAATAACGAAGCCGAAATTACGCGGGCTTTATCTCTTGATTTGGGAAAAAGTTCTACGGAATCGTATATGTGTGAAATCGGATTGTCTCTTGGCGAGATTTCGTACTTTTTAAAAAAATTAAAAAAAATCGCAAAAGACAAAGTTGTCCCGACGCCTTTGACGAACTTTTGTTCCAAAAGCGTTATTAAGTCCGTTCCGCGGGGAAACGTGCTGATTATCAGTCCGTGGAATTACCCGTTCCTTTTGTCGATAGAGGCGTTGACGGATGCGATTGCCGCCGGCAATACGGTTGTTTTAAAACCCAGCGCGTATTCTCCGGCAACGGCGAAAATCGTTAAAAAAATCGTAGATGAAGTTTTCGAGCCCGAATATGTTTCGGTCGTCACCGGAGGACGCGAGGAAAATCAGTCTCTGCTGTCTTTGAAATTCGATTATATTTTCTTTACCGGCAGTCCCGCGGTCGGCAAAGAGGTCTTGCGTCGTGCCGCTGAAAACTTAATTCCCGTGACGTTGGAGCTGGGAGGAAAAAGCCCGTGTATCGTTGATGAAACGGCAAACATTCCTTTGGCGGCCAAAAGAATCGTCTTCGGAAAATATCTGAATTGCGGACAGACGTGCGTTGCGCCGGATTACATTCTTTGCCATGAACGGGTGAAAGAGCGATTGCTGGCCGAATTGAAAAAACAGATTGCGGCTCAATATGGCGAAAATCCTTTGGAAAACGAATCTTACGGGAAAATCGTCAACGAAAAACATTTTAACCGTTTGTGCGGATTGATTGATAACACAAAGGTCGTCGTAGGCGGAAAAACGTCAAAGAAAACGTTAAAAATCGAACCGACCGTACTGGCTGATATCGATTGGAACGATGCCGTTATGCAAGAGGAGATTTTCGGTCCCGTTTTGCCGGTTTTAACGTTCGATAATTTAGACGATGTCGTTGAAAAAATTGAAGGCCGTCCGCATCCTTTGGCTCTTTATATTTTTTCAAGCAACAGGAAAAACATCAAAAAAGTGACTCAAACCTGCCGTTACGGCGGCGGTTGCGTCAACGATGTCGTCGTTCATTTGGCAACAACGGAAATGCCGTTCGGCGGTTTCGGCGAAAGCGGTATGGGCGCTTATCACGGTAAATTCGGTTTTGACACGTTTTCTCATAAAAAGAGCGTACTGGATAAAAAGACGTGGATTGATTTGCCGATACGATATCACCCCTACAAAGCGGTCTTTAACCGTTTGATAAGGCTCTTTTTAAAATAACGCCCTCATGATCGGCGCGAGTTTTTCCGATTAAAAAACTTTTGTCGTATTGAAAAAACGTTCCTCATTACCCTAAATCGTTGAAAGGAATATCGGCAAAGGATAAAAAAATGATTACGTTTTTCACGGGCCTGATCATTTTATTCGTCGGAGGTTTCTTTTATTCCCGCCGTGTTGACAACATCTTCGGACCGGACGACAGAAAAACGCCGGCTTACACGATGGAAAACGGCGTCGATTTCGTTCCGATGAGTGAAAGACAGAACGCTTTGATTCAGTTTTTGAACATCGCCGGAACCGGACCGATATTAGGCCCCATTCTGGGGATTTTATTCGGTCCCGTCGCATTTATTTTAATTCCGATCGGCAATGTTTTCGGCGGCGCCGTACACGATTATTTTTGCGGCATGATTTCCATGCGTCACAACGGCGAACAGATGCCGCAGTTGATTAAACGGTACTTGGGGCGCAAGACATATAACGTTTACAACATCTTTTTGTGTTTAAGTCTGTTTTTAGTCGCCGCCGTATTTCTGTACCTGCCGGGAGATTTGTTCGTCGAACAGATAGCCGGCCAAAAAGCCTCTGTTTCCGAACCGTTGTTATGGATCGTGTACGGGGTTATTTTCCTTTACTATATGATCGCGATGCTGTTTCCGATCGATAAAATCATCGGACGCATTTATCCGATTTTCGGCGGATTATTGCTAATTTCCTCCGCAGCGATCGCCGTTTGCATGTTCATTGAAGGCTATCCGTTGGACGAGCTGAATTTTTCCAATTGGAAAGGGTTGTATCCGAACGGAGACGCTCTTGTCCCGATGTTCTTCGTAACGGTTGCGTGCGGCATCGTTTCCGGCTTTCACGCCAGTCAGACGACTTTGATTTCTAGAACGGTGGAATCGGAACGGCAAGGACGCTTAATCTTTTACGGTATGATGGTTGCCGAAGGCGTTGTCGCGATGATTTGGGCGGCCGCGGCGATGGGACTGTATAACAAAGGTATCGATGCGGCTCATGTCGGCAAGCCCGCCGTTGTCGGACTGGTTTCCAAAGACCTGTTGGGGGCTTATGCCGGTATGATCGCGATTTTCGGCATGATAATTCTGCCGATTACTTCGGGCGATACGGCGTTAAGAGCAATGCGTCTGATTATCGCCGAAAACCTGAACATAGACCAAAAACCGAAGAAAAACCGTCTGGCCATCACTTTGGTAATGTTGGCCGGCGTCGCTTTCCTGCTATACTTTGCCAAATCGAACGGCGACCAGTTTATCAAATTGTGGCGCTATTTCGCATGGAGCAATCAGACATTGGCCGTTTTTACGTTCACGCTTATTGCGATGTATCTTATTAAACAAGGCAAGACGTTTTTGTTCGTTTTAATTCCCGGAACGTTTTATCTGTTTGTGATTTCCAGTTATATTTTTCATCAGGAAATCGGTTTCGGACTGTCCGATGCAGCGTCTTACGGACTGGCGGCAGTGTTAAGCATCATTTATGTAACCGGCATTTTTTGGAAAAACCGGATAACGAATAAAATACCGTATCCGGACAAAGCCCTGAACAACAAAAAAGCCCTTGAAAATCAACCGTTCTGAATTAGTGGAAAAGAGAAAGATTGAACTACTGACCTAAGCAATACGAATTCGTCAGTATCGATCTCCATATTCCTTTCGTGCTTCTTCCGTCCATTTAGAAATGAAATCTGTCTTTGCTTCCGTATAAGCATCTCGGTTATGTTCATATTGCTTCCAAAGCCGGAGCTTCAATGTTTCATATTCTTTTGCTACGACAGGATGCTCATTCAAATAATCACGAAAATATAGTTCATCATTGTCCCCGACGTATCGCATATGGATATGATACACCTTGTCCGCAAATCCATTTTCAGTATATCCCTTATTGAGCGAAATTCGGTTCGCCTCGAAAGACATGATGGTAAAGCCGTTCTGTTCCAATATCCGCGCCATATTTTTCATGTCAACGCTTTGTGAAATTTCAACAATCACATCAACGATATTTTTGGCCCATATTCTTTGAATAGCCGTGCTTCCGACATGACTGATCCGGGCAACGGACTTATCGGCCAAAAGTCCGACAAGCGTTTTCTGTATCTCATTGAAGCTATCTTTCCATCGGTCATCGTGCGCCACAAGAATGATGGGAAATAATTCCCATAACTCTTCCAATGTCATTTCAGATAAATCTTTTCCCATGGCAAAGATCTCCACAAATCCCGATTCTTCGGTTTGTGCATCAATATGGCCGGGGCCACACCCGATTTCAACATATTTCTGTTAGGAAACCTCGAATGAGCACTCGCTGCTACGCCGCCTGCAAACAGTCAAAATTCAGACGCTGACTAAAAGACGATTTAAACTAAATCGGTTCAGAAAATTTACGGGCGCGCCTTTTCTTTTTGTTTGAAACAAGATTTCCGAGTTTTCCGAAAAACCTAAAGATGAGCTTTGCATCAATTTTTTTAGAAAATACAAAAAAATAATAGAAAAGTTTGATTTTATTTCATTTCTCTTGACTGGTCAGAATCAAAAAAAGCCCTTGAAAATCAAGGGCTATTTTTAATGGTGCCGGTGAAGTGACTCGAACACCCGACCCACGCATTACGAATGCGTTGCTCTACCAACTGAGCTACACCGGCACGGCAAGGTTCTTTATAGCGTATTTTATAAAAACTGCAAGCGTTTTTTTTAATACGGATAAAAAAAACGATCCTTATTAAACGTCCAAGTTAACAACGTTCAACGCGTTATCCTGAATAAAATCGCGGCGAGGCTCGACAATATCGCCCATCAGCATGGAAAACACCGATTCCGCCTGATCGAAATGCGTAATTTTCACCTGCAGCAAAGAACGTACATTCGGATCCAACGTCGTTTCCCAAAGCTGTTCGGGGTTCATTTCACCCAACCCTTTATAGCGTTGAATGGAAATGCCTTTGCGTCCGATCTGGGAAACCGTGTCGGACAAAGCGACCGGCCCCGTTAATTTATATTCATTGTCCTTAGCTTTGAAAATGCCCGTTTTGGCATAAACTTCATGCAAATCAGCGTGCATTTCGTTTAATTTACGCGCTTCACCGCTGGACAGGAAATTAATATCGGCGACATATTCTTCCGTCACGCTGCGCAACGTCCGCCTGAAGACAAAAGCGCCGTTTTCAAAATCGGCAGACCAACCGCGTTCGTATTCAGGTTCCAATTCGTCCAAACGCACCGCCAACGCTTTAGCCGCTTGAGCCGCCTTTTCGGCATCATCATAAACATCCGGCGAGAACAGTCCGTGAATAGCCATCTGTTCAATAATCTTGGCAGGAATCTGACGCGACAAGGCATCAATCAGATTGCGGCAGTTTCTGGCTTCTTCAGCCTGACGTTTCAAATCTTCGCCTGCGACCTGCACTCCGTCATAACGCACGAAAACACTGTCCTGAACCGACTGGTTAATCAGGAAATCTTCCATCGCGCGTTCATCTTTCAAATAAATGTCCGAATTTCCGCGACGCGCGCGATACAACGGCGGCTGAGCGATATAAACATATCCGCGTTCGATCAATTCGGGCATCTGACGGAAAAAGAATGTCAACAAAAGCGTACGAATATGCGCGCCGTCGACGTCAGCATCGGTCATGATGATGATTTTGTGGTATCGGCATTTATCCGCATTAAAATCGTCGCGCCCGATTCCCGTTCCGAAAGCCGTTACCATCGTACCGATTTCGGCCGAATTCAACATCTTGTCAAAACGAGCGCGTTCCACGTTCAGGATTTTACCTCTTAACGGCAGGATAGCCTGCGTCGCACGGTTACGTCCCTGTTTTGCGGATCCGCCCGCGGAGTCCCCTTCAACGATGAAAATTTCGGACAACGCCGGATCGCGTTCCTGACAATCCGCCAGCTTTCCGGGTAAAGAAGCCATATCCAAAACGCCTTTGCGCCGTGTCAAATCACGCGCCTTACGAGCGGCTTCACGAGCGGCGGCGGCTTCGACGACTTTGCCGACGATTTTACGAGCTTCGGCGGGATGTTCTCCCAACCAGCGTTCCAATTTTTCGCCGACAATGCCTTCAACAACGGGACGGACTTCCGATGAAACCAGCTTATCTTTCGTTTGCGAAGAAAACTTCGGATCCGGCACCTTAACCGATAAAACACAAGTCAAACCTTCGCGCATATCTTCGCCGGACAGTTCGACTTTTTCTTTTTTCAACAGCCCCGTTTCCTGCGCATAGGCATTGATCGTTCTGGTTAAAGCGGCGCGGAATCCGGCCAAGTGCGTCCCCCCGTCACGTTGAGCGATATTGTTGGTAAAGCAAAGCGTCGTTTCATGATAACCGTCCGTCCATTCCATGGCCAATTCGACGACGATACCGTTTTTTTCACCGTTAATGGCGATTTCACCTTCGTGTATCGATGTTTTGGAACGGTCGATGTAACGCACGAATTCCTGAATCCCGCCGTCATAGCAAAATTCCACCTCGCGCGGATTACCCGGACGTTCATCCCTTAAAATCAAACGCACGCCCGAATTTAAAAAGGCCAATTCACGCAAACGGTGTTCCAACGTTTCAAAACTGAATTCCGTCTGCGTAAACGTTTCCGGCGACGGTAAAAAGGTTACTTCCGTCCCCGTACGATCGGCGGGAACGGCATCCCCGACGACTTTCAACGGTGCAACGGCAACCCCGTTTCTGAACTCCATATAATGTTCTTTGCCGTTTCGATAAATCCGCAGTTTCAACGAAGACGACAAAGCGTTCACGACGGAAACGCCAACCCCGTGCAAACCGCCGGAGATTTTATAAGAGTTTTGGTCAAACTTTCCGCCGGCGTGCAACTGGGTCATAATGACTTCGGCCGCGGAAACGCCCTCTTCCTTGTGCATATCCGTCGGAATGCCGCGACCGTTATCGCGTACCGTAACGGAACCGTCGGAATTGATGATTGTTTCCGTTTTCGTACAATAGCCCGCCAAAGATTCATCAATAGCGTTATCCAACACTTCATACACCATGTGATGCAGACCCGTTCCGTCATCCGTATCACCGATATACATGCCGGGACGTTTTCGTACGGCATCCAATCCTTTCAGAACTTTAATCGATTCAGCATTGTAATCAGAAGGAGAGCTCATATTTGTTTCTTCCGTCATAACACACCTTTTTTATCAAGACGCGGCCGCCCAATCGGGAACGATCCGCAACAATTCGTCAACGGCGATGAAATGAGCCGTTTCCTTTAAACTTTCAAACGGTTGAGGGGTCGTCCCCGTCAACCACACCTGCGTTTTCAACGCTTTAATTTCATCAAACAAAGCCTCCCGACGCCGATCATCCAAATGCGCCGTAACTTCGTCAAACAACACCAAAGGCAAATTCCCTTTTCGTCCGGCCTGAACACGAATATGCGCCAACAAAACGGAAATCAGCAACGCCTTCTGCTCTCCGGTCGAACACGAGGCGGCGGGCATATTCTTTTCCCGATGCAACGCGGTCAAATCAACCGTATGCACTCCGCCGGCAGAACCGTTTTGCGCATACAAATCTCTGGCCGAAACAAAACGGGAGCGGATAAAATCGACGCTCTCGTCAACATCGAGCATCGACAAATCGTCTTCCCAACCGCCCTGCAACGCCAAATCCGCCCGAGGAAAAGCGGACACCGACGGATCCTCGTTCAAAACAGATTGCAGCAAAGAAACGGTTTTGCGTCTGGCATCGGCAATCAAAGCGCCGTATTTTCCCATTGTTTTTTCCAAAGCGGACAACCAGCGCTCATCCGTTTTCCCTTCGCGAATCAAAGCCCCCCATTGCCGTAACGCTTGCATATAAGCGGCACAAGCCGAGGCATGATTTTCAAAAAAAGTCTGCGTCAAACGATCAAGGAAACGCCGCCGTCCGGCAGGATCGCCGGCGAACAACCTGTCCATCCCCGGAGTCAACCAAACGACGGAACAAACATGCCCCAAATCCGTTTGGGAAATCGCCCCCCCGTTCAATCGTACCCGACGTTTCTCCGTCCGTTTTCCGGAAACGTTTTCATAATCGGTCGTCAGCTCGATTTCTTCGCCCCCTTTATGCAAAGAAGCCGTTATCCCCCAAGAACCGAGTGTTTCATCTTTGGGCAAAACATCCTTAAAGCCCGTATGCCGCAACCCCTTCCCCGGCGCTAAAAAAGAAACTGCCTCCAGTAAATTCGTTTTTCCGCAACCGTTTTTTCCGGTCAAAACGATTTGTCCGACATCCGACGGCAAATCCAACCGCAAAAAAGGATAATTACGGAAACGCGCCATTTGCAAACGACAAACAAACATCCCCGTCGCGGACGTTTCATCCCGCCGCGTTAAAGATTGCGTCGCTTCGGAAAAAACCTCCTGCGAACACGCACACATCAATTCATTCGCCGTTAAAATGGTCTTACACTCGCATAGGCATTAAAACAAACAGAACACTGGGATCGGACATATCCGTCAAAACCGCCGGAGAAGCCGAATCCGAAAAAGCGATCTGAACCAAACCGCCCTTGATCTGCTTTAAAACATCTTCCAAATAGACATAGTTAAACCCGACATCTATCGGATCGGCGGCATATTTGACTTCCAATTCGTCTTCCGCGCTGCCTTCTTCGGCATTCGCAGCAGAAACCTTTACCAAATCAGCCGACAAAGTCAAACGAACGGCGCGTGATTTTTCGGACAAACTGGACACGCGATCGACAACCGCCGTCAACGCTTGCGCATCCACTTCCATCACCTTATCGTTTTCCGTCGGAATAACACGTTCATAATCAGGATACGTCCCTTCAATCAACAACGACGTCAGCACCAAATTACCAAACGTAAAGCGGATTTTATAAGTCGACAAATCGATTTTTACATCGCCCGTTTCCTCCGCCAACAGCTTGCTTAATTCACCTATCGCCTTACGCGGAACAATAATCCCCGGCATACCGGCGGCACCTTCCGGAAAAACGGCTTCAGCACATGCCAAACGATGACCGTCCGTCGCAACGGCGCGCAAAATCTTTTCTTCTTTCGAAGACGCTTCATGCAAATAAATACCGTTCAAATAAAAACGCGTTTCTTCCGTCGAAACAGCAAAAGACGTCCGGTCGATCAAATCGCGCAAATCCGACGCCTTCAAAGAAAAGCCGTGCGTCATATCCCCTTCGGCAATAGAGGGAAAATCTTCCCCCGCCATGGTTGCCAACGCGAACCTGGCACGTCCGGCCGTCATTTTCAACTGATTGTTTTCCGCATTCAAAACAAATTCGATTTCGGCACCGTCGGGCAGCTTGCGGACAATTTCATACAACTTATGTGCCGGCGCCGTTATCGACCCCGCCGTATCAACCTTAGCCGACGTTTTTTCACTGACTTCCAACTCGTTATCCGTCGCATTTAAAACAATTTCACCATCCGTCGCAGTAATTTTCACATTGGACAGCAAAGGGTTCGTATGACGGCGTTCCACCACGTTTTGGACATGGGACAAAGATTTCAGCAAAGCGGCGCGTTCAATCGTAAATTTCATCGAAGTAAACTCATCAAAAAGGGTTAAAAACTATTTCGATGCAGTATACCACATCTGCTTATTTTCCAAAGCAAAAAATATCTAAAAGGCCAAAGATTTTTACCGAGTCGCAGTATATTTTTCCGAGCGAGGGAAACAGCCGTTTTTAAACGGAAAGCAGACGACGCAAATCGTCGGTTTCTTCCCTGAAAGCAACATCCTTTTGACGAAGATCTTCAATCGTTTTTACGGCATGAATGACCGTCGTATGATCCCGATCAAAAGCCCGCCCGATATCCGGTAAGGATTTCGTCGTCAAATGTTTTGCCAAAAACATCGCAATCTGCCGCGGACGGGCGACGGAACGCTCCCGACGCTTCGAGGTCATTTCACTGACGCGAATATTATAACGCTCCGCCACCTTACGCTGAATTTCCTCAATCGTCACACGGCGATCCAAAACGCTTAAGA
>JAZNBT010000039.1:0-6429 GCA_045587165.1 Alphaproteobacteria bacterium
ACCGCTTGGCCTCCGACTTGAAGCCAAAGCTTCAACCAATCGCTGCATCGATTTGGAAAAACTGATTGTTTCACCTGACGGTGCGCAAGCATTAATCAATTGCAAAACGGCGACAACCTGCCCCGTTCTGGTTTTCAACGGCACGGTTAAAAACGATTTTGAACGATAGCCGGATTTTTGATCAAACTTATGCGTACCCGAAAAATCGAATTGTGTCGAATCATAAGCATCCGGCACGTTGGCAATTTCTTCGGTCAAGGCGGCATAGGTCGATATATTTGAATAATTCGGCGCATTCGTTTCAGGATCATACAAATAAAGCGGGGGAAAAGGAATTTCCTTTTTTTCGGATGTCCCGCCCATTTTTATGCCAAGCTTATCATTATGCAGAATGGAAAAGATCAGCTGATTTTGCGCCGGATCCATCAGATACAATGTCCCGCCTTCCGCGTTGCAAAATTCCTTTGCCGCGGTCAGGATATTTTCCAACAACACGTCCATATCCTGCTCGGCTGAAAGAGCAATCCCTATATTAAACAGGCGATCCAATTCCTCTGCCGACAAGGAAACCGCATCATCAAGTCCGTTATCACTTACCATGCCTTCCTCTTCCTTGTTTGATGTATTATCTCATTTTTCAACAATAAAGTCAAAAGCTTATGGTGTCTTGTTTCTCCGTCAAAACAAAAGCTCAGGTTTTCGTACAACTTAATTTTAACTGAAGAGAAACCTTTTTTAAGCTAACATAAAAAGAAATTTATTCTGACAAAGGAACTGGCATGGCTTTATTTCAAGATAAAAAAAACACAGCCGACAGAGAATATGCGGAAACATCGCAGGTACCGCTTTCTTTCACTTATATCGCATTCCTGATTTTCATTTTCGGCATTTGTCTGGCCTGTATTTTATCCGTCGCCATGACGGCCGGACGATTTATCGAATATAAAGTACCGTTGTTTTTAATGGATTTCCCGTTGGGAATCATTTGCGGGATGGGATGTTTTCTGTTTCTGGCCGTTTTGTCCGGACTGGTTTTGCAAAAAACGCTGAATACCGAAGATTCGCCGAAAAATATCCTGACAAGATCGCAAAAAATCAGTTATTTCTTTTCATTGCTGACGACATTGGGTTTTACGGCTTATTTATGCGCCGTATTGGTTCACGCTTTAAAAACCGGACAGTTTTTATCCGAATGTCTGTATATTATTTTTTTATACGCTTGTGTTTTAGCCGTACATTTGAAAGCTCGAAAAAGCCCCTTGGCGCACATGTTTACAACGGCGGCTTTTATTATGATTTTGGTTGTGACTGCATTTTACGGCGGAATTGCCGCTGCTAAAATATCCAGACAAAACATAACATCAATCAACGGTGAAATGTTTACGCTTGTCTGTGCTCAAAAAGACAATTACATCTTGGTCGGATTTGATGTCAAATCGAACAGGGGCAACGGAAAAATGCTTATCTTGCCGAAACAAAGCAAGGTATTGGAACAGACCGTTTTTTTCTCGCTCGGCGAACAAAAGAGATAAAGAAATGACAGAAACGCTCACTCTTTCAAACGCAGTTGATTTTTTAATCGAACAATCCCGCAAGGCCGGTGCCGACGCTGCGGAATCTTTCGGCATTCACAGTTTGACGATCAGTGCCGAATGTCGTTTGCAAAAAACGGAAAATCTGGAATATGCGGAAACATCCGCCGTTGACCTGCGGGTTTTTTGCGGTAAAAAACCCGCTGTTGTATCCTCCGGCATTTTAGATAAAAAAACGTTAAGCGAACTGGCGGAACGCGCAGTTCAAATGGCCAAGGCAGTCCCCGAAGACCCTTATTGCGGACTGGCGTCCCCCGAACAGCAGGTAAAGGATTTTCCTGATCTGGATTTATATGATCCGTCGGAACAAACAACCGCGACTTTGTTGGATTTAGCATTAAAAACCGAAGATGCGGCTCTGTCCGTTTCCGGTGTTTCACAATCAGACGGAGCTGCGGCCGGCGTTGAAAAATCGCATATTATCATGGCGTCATCAACGGGGTTCAGACGCGAATACGACCGTTCGTCCGCATCTGCATCCGTTTCCGTTATTGCCACGGCGTCTGACGGCAGCAAAGAAACCGATTACGATTATACTTCAGCCGTTTATTTCTCCGATCTGGAAAACGGTGAAAAAATCGGAAAAAATGCGGGAGAACGGGCTGTCAAACGGTTAAATCCGCAAAAAATACCGTCACAAACAATGGATGTCGTTTTGGAACCGCGCTTAGCCAGAGGATTGTTGGGAACGTTTTCAAGTGCGATCAACGGAACGGGAATTGCCAGAGGAACATCTTTCTTGAAAGATTGTATGGGGCAGGAAATATTTCCCGCCGGATTAAGCGTCATCGAAACGCCGCATAAAACACGCGGCCCCGCTTCCCGTCCCTGTGACGCGGAAGGTTTGCCCTGCGTTCAACGGGCTTTGATCGACAAAGGCGTTTTAACGTCTTGGCTGTTGGATTTACATTCCGCCCGTAAATTAAATCTGGATCCGACCGGACATGCCGCCAGAGGATTGGGATCAAACCCGCATCCTTCCGCTTCGAACTTGACCTTAACCGGCGGAACGGTTCAACCGGAAGAGTTGATTTCGGATATAAAATACGGATTGTATTTAACACAGCTGTTCGGTCAGGGGATTGACATGATAACCGGAGATTACAGCCGCGGCGCATCCGGATTTTTAATCGAAAACGGACAAATAACAACTCCCGTCAGCGAAATTACGATTGCCGGCAATTTACGGCACATGTTAAAAAACATGGCGGCGGCAAATGATCTGAATGATCGCTACGCTTTTAACGCACCGACAGTTCGTTTGTTCGGCATGTCAGTCGCGGGGAAATAAAAAAATGAGTCTGGATCGGTTCACGGGATTGGAGCTTTGGCGCCAAACAATGTTTGAAATCGTTCGCAAAAACGATAATGCTTCGGATTTATCCGCCAGACAAACAGCCATATTGCTAAGCGTTTATCTGACACCGGAACCGCATACCGTTCGCGCTTTGGCCGCTGAATTGAACATTTCAAAACCGGCCGTATCACGTGCGATCGACAAGCTCAGCACTTTGGGATTAATTCATCGCCAGACAGATGAAAACGACCGACGCAGCGTCAATCTGTTCCGTACGGTAGACGGAGCACGTTACGTTTCAATGTTGGGCGACATTATCGCGCAAAAAGCAAAAACGGTTAAAAATCCGTTTTCGGCTCTTTAATTTATTCCGGGAAATAAAGCATCGCGGAAAAAGGTACGTCGATTTTTTCCCGCCCCTTTAAATTACCGATTTCCATAGACGTCACCGCCCCGACGACATTTCCGCCGACCTGTTTTAACAACGAAATTCCCGCGGCTAATGTCCCGCCCGTTGCCAAAACATCATCGACTACGACCAACCGTTCGGCTTTATCAAAATCTTCGATACGACATTCCATTTCATCGGAACCGTATTCCAAATCATAGGAATAGCGCACAACCGTTCCGGGCAATTTCGACGCTTTGCGCAACAACGACAAACCGATTCCCAAATTGGCGGCGACAGGGGCTGCAAAAATAAATCCTTTTGAATCAATCGCAAACAAGCGGTCCGGATTATATTGCGCCACCAGTCGGGTCATTTTTTGTACGGTTAAAGCGAAAATTTCGGGTTGTTTAAACAATCCCGTAATATCGTAAAAATCAACTCCTTCTTTCGGGAAACCCGGAAAAGTCGGCACATAAGCGGTTAAATCGAAATCCTTCGTCATAGCGAACCTTTATAAATAAAAACGATATATTCGAAAGGTATAAGATCGTTTCCGCAACGTCAAAGTTTTTTTATTCCACTGCGGCAAAACCGAAACGGTCGGATCTGGCGGGCGAAGCCTCATACGTTCCGAGCACCTGAACGCTTAACGTGGCGGTACGCAGTTCTTCCAACGTCTTCCGGCCTGTTTCGTCAAACTGATTCATTGCCAGATCAACATAAAAAACCGGCTCGGAATGATGTACGCCCGTCATATAGGTTTCAAGTTTTGTCATATTGATATTATGCGCCTGAAAAACCTTTAACGCTTCAACCAACGCGCCGGCGACATGACGCGTACGGAAAACCAGTGTCGTAATCGGATGCGCGTGAATTTCTTCCGCGGACAAAGGCGTTTTGCGCAGAAATAAAAAACGTGTCGTATTGCCCGAATTGTCTTCGATATTTTCCTTTAAAATCGTCATACCGTAACGCGCGGCGCCGGCCGGAGCGATCACGGCGACATTCGGCGTCATTTCTTGGGCGAGATCACGCGCGGCGCCGGCCGTGTCCCACGCTTCGCGCAAACGGGCGTTCGGCAAATTACGCAACAGGAATTTCTGGCATTGCGCCAACCCCTGAGGATGGGAGCGTACTTCGGAAATCATGGTAACCGCACGATTGATTTCTTCCTGCGTCGGTGAGGAACGTTTCCATTCCAACAATTCATCTTCCGTTACATTTTGCGGAGGCAAACCTCGAACAAACTTTGTCGGCATCATCAAACAGTGATGAATCGGTAAAAAATATTCCCCGATAATGGATAAAGAAGCTTCCGGAAGTATGCCGTAAACTTCGGTTACTCGACCGGCCGTCGAATTTTCGACGGGAATAACGGCGATGTCGGCCTCCCCGTTAACGACCGATTGCATCGCATCGCCGAACGACAAACAGCTACGGTGTATAGCGTCGGGAAAACAATGTTCGCACGTCATTGACGAAAAACAGCCTATAACCCCTTGGTAAGTTACTTTTGTCATTTCCTTATCCTTTATTTTGCAACAATAATTTTTCGTTTTCGGGACGATCCTGCCGAGCCTCGATGACTTCGCGGCGAATATGGCGCGTACGTGTGAACCAATCCTGCAAAGTCGCCCCGTCCTTTTGCCGTATCGCTTTTTGCAAAAGAATCAAATCTTCGGAAAAACGTTGCAGACAATCCAAAACGGCATCGGTATTATTCAGGAAAATATCACGCCACATCACGGGATCCGATCCGGCGATACGGGTAAAGTCCCGAAAACCGCCTGCGGCATATTTAATGACGTCTTCGCGCGTTTCCGTTTCCAAATCGGCCGCCGTTCCTACAATCGTATAGGCGATCAAATGCGGTAAATGCGACATCAGAGCCATAACTTTATCGTGACGGGCGGCGGACATTTCTTCAACCTTCATCCCCGCCGCTTCCCAAACATCGCGCACGGCGGACACGGCGGAGACGTCCGTCTGTTCCAAAGGAGTCAAAATGCACCAACGTCCTTCAAACAATTCGGCGAATCCGTTTTCCGGACCGGATTTTTCCGTCCCCGCCACCGGATGAGCCGGTACAAAATGAATATCGGAACGCAACATAGGTACGGTTTGTTTTATGATCTCTTCTTTTACGGATCCGACATCCGTCACAATCGCCCCCGGTTTCAAATCGGATATAAATCCGCCGATTGTTCCGGCGATCGATCCGACCGGCGTACAAACAAAAACGATATCGGCATCTTTAACCGCTTTGTTCGGTTTTTCAAAGGCTTCATCCACAATCCCCAAAGCCAGCGCCGAAGCCCGTGTTTTTTCCGAACGAGCAACACCGACAATATAATCAGCCATTCCCCGACGACGCAAAACGCGCGCCAAGGACGACCCGATCAATCCTATTCCGACAAAAGTAGCTTTTTTAAAATGAACCGTCATTCCGACTCCCGTTAAATTTTTTTTATTATAGGCGGAAGAAATATGCTTTCTGAAACAAATTTTTGCGTTAATCTAAAAAAATATTTTTCATCATGAGGATTTCAATGACAACGGCAGCAATTTTATTCAAAATCGGTATATTCGCCTTCATCGCATTTTTTCCCGTTCCTTTTTTCGCCCGTCGGTACGGCAAATTTTTACCGGCCGACGCCGGTACGGCATTGGTACGATCGTTTCACATTCCCCGTTTGGCGAAATCCCGATCGACAGAACGGATGAAATGTCGCCGTCGATTATGGCTGAAATTGTTCGCCGCCGGTCTGTTTTGGGGAATCGTCGGCGTATCGGGATTGCTTTTGCTGATTTTTTCACAATTTCCCTTAGCCTTGATTGTCCTGCTGTGGCTTTGCGCCTTAATGGCTTGCGTTGATGAAAAACTGCATATTCTGCCCGATGTGTTGACTGTCCCGCTGTTGATTTTCGGATTTTATTTTTCGGCGTTGGATATGGGAATCGTCGAACCGCTTGAATCGGCTACAGGCGCTTTGGCCGGATATTTGCTGCCGACCGTTACGGCGGCGATTATGACGCCGTTTTTTCCCAGATCGTTAGGAGGCGGGGATTTTAAACTGTTGACGGCTTTAGGTGCCTGGCTCGGTTTTCCGGGACTGATCGCCGTTATTCTATCGTCCGTGATTTACTTT
>JAZNBT010000040.1:0-13860 GCA_045587165.1 Alphaproteobacteria bacterium
AGTTTACCTTAATTTATCTTTTTTTACATATAAAAAATATACTTTGTTTCATGAAACGGGAGAATATGATGAAAAAATACTTTTTTTGCGGTGTCGGTGGCAGCGGTATGAGTTCCTTGGCGTTGGCCTTGAAAAGTAAAGGAATGGATATTTGCGGTTCCGACAGGTCGCGCGATGCGGGACTGTATGCGGAAAAGTTTGATATTCTGGAAAAACAGGGCATTCGGCTGTTCGCTCAAGACGGTAGCGGAATTGACAATCAAACGGATGCTTTGGTTGTTTCTTCGGCAATTGAAGAAACAATTCCCGATGTTATAAAAGCCAGAAAATTGAGTGTTCCTGTGTTGACGCGTGCACAGGTTTTAGCAGATTTCTTACATAACAATAACGGCATTGCCGTCGGCGGAACCAGCGGAAAGACAACAACGACGGGTATGATAGGTCATATTTTGAAAGAGGCCGGAGTTGATCCCTGCGTTATTAACGGCGGCATTATGTTAAATTATCCGGATTCGTTGGGAATGGGAAACGTAATCGCCGGAAACGGTACTTTTTGCGTGATTGAAGCGGATGAAAGCGACGGATCGATAGAGTTGTATAAACCGGCGGTTTCCATTGTAACGTCTATTTCCTTAGACCATAAACCGATTGACGAACTTAAGATTCTTTTCGGTGATTTTGTTGAACGGGCCACGGTCGGTGCCGTATTGAATGCGGACAATGTCGATACGATCGCATTGAAAAATCGTAACCCGAATGTTTTGTCCTTTTCCGTACAGGGTGCCGAAGCGGATTTAAAAGCAGTCAACATTACATCCGTTGAAAACGGTATGCGCTTTATGTTGGACGGTAAAAACGTATTTCTGCCGGTTGTCGGCAATCACAATATCGCAAATGCTTTAGCTGCGATTGCTGCGGCGGAAATGATCGGGATTCCCAGAGATCAGGCTTTGAAAGCTTTGGAATCCTTCAAAGGGATTCATCGGCGTTTGGAAACGGTCGGCATAACAAAAAAAGGAATTACGGTTATTGATGATTTTGCTCATAATCCAGAAAAAATATCAGCGACGTTAAGCGCCTTAAAAGAATACAAAGGCAAATTGATCATTGTTTATCAGCCGCACGGATTTAAGCCGACGAAAATCATGCGCACGGGAATCGTCGAAGCATTTGATCGATTGCTGAGTCTGGACGATACATTGATTATGCAGGAAATTTATTATGCCGGAGGGACGGCGCAAAAGGATATTTCTTCTGCCGATTTGGTTAAAGATCTGGAACGGACGGGAAAACGTGTGCATTTCATTCCCGATCGTAAAAAAATAACAACTCTGGTTAAAGGGTTGGCGGCCAAAGGTGACAGGATTGTCATTATGGGGGCGCGTGATGAAACGTTAAGCGCTTTCGCCCGCAGTATTTATGAGGCTGTTGAATGAAGACCGTCGGCGTTTTAACCCCGTCTAGCGCGGTTGATAAAAACGTTTTGGCGCAAGGGATTGATTTTTGGAAAAATAAAGGATTCCGTGTCAAAGAATCATTTTCCTTGTATGCTAAAAATCGTTTTTTAGCAGGATCCGACGAAGAACGCGCGGCTGATTTGACGGCTTTGTTTTGCGACGATGAGGTCGATGTCATTATCGCCGCCTGCGGCGGATACGGATCGGCCAGAATGTTGCGGAAGATCGATTATCAAAAAATCGCAAAGCATAAAAAGCCCTTCGTCGGATTAAGCGATACAACGGCATTGCAATTGGCGTTGTCGGCAAAGGCGGGCTTAATTTCCTTTTCCGGATATCTGATGAAACCGCGTCACGGTCGCGAACTGTTTCCTTATACCGAACAATCTTTGTTTGATTGCTTGGAAGGGCATGAACAGGTTTTTTCAGGGCTTGAATCCGATTATGACGGAAAGGAAATTTCAGGCCGGTTGTCGGGCGGATGTCTGTCTTTGGTCGCCGGTTTGGCCGGATCGCCGTATTTTCCGGATATGTCGGGAAATATTTTGGTGTTGGAGGATCTAAGCGAAGAACCCTACGTTGTCGATCGTATGTTGACGCAATTGGAAAACGCCGGTGTTTTTGATAAGACTGTCGCCGTTGTTTTCGGTGTTTTTATGGATTGTAAAGCAAAAGATCCATCGGACGGAACGATAGAAGATGTATTGAACGAATGGAAAAGCAGAATAAAATGTCCTGTTTTTTCAGGTTTTCCGTACGGGCATCAGGCCGGATCAATCGTTTGGCCAGTTGGCGGGCAAGCCGTTTTAAATGGTGGAACCATGCGTGTTTCAGGAGTGAATTTTAATGGTTGAACTGTTGGCGCCCGCAGGGCGGGTTGAATCGGGATATGCCGCTTTTGCGTACGGGGCGGATGCGGTTTATTTAGGATTGCAACAATTTTCGGCGCGTGCCGAGGCGGAAAATTTTACGTCGGACGAGTTCAACGGTTTTGTTCGATATGCCCATGAAAACGCTAAAAAAGTGTTGGTCGCGGTGAATACGGTTTTTTTTGAAAATGAAAAGGCCGATTTGATCGAAACACTGCAAATTATTAACGAAGCGAAAGCGGATGGTGTAATCGTTCAGGATTTGGGAACGGCGCGTTTGATTAAAAAATATTTCCCCGATTTGCGGTTGCATGCCAGTACGCAAATGGCCGTTCATAATCGCGAAGGGGTTGAAGTTCTACGAGATCTGGGGTTTAAACGCGTTGTTTTGGCTCGTGAACTGACTTTGGACGAGATAGCGGATATTTGTCAGGTACCTCATATTGAAAAAGAAGTCTTTATTCATGGGGCTTTATGTTATTGTTACAGCGGCTTATGTTTGTTTTCCGCCGTTTACGCGGGGCGCAGCGCCAATCGGGGAAAATGTGTTTATCCTTGTCGCGAATTGTTTAATATTGACGGCGAAACAAAGCATGTTTTTTCCATGAAAGATATGGCTCAGGGCGAAAACGTGCGTTTGTTGGAAGAGGTCGGCGTAACGGCTTTAAAAATTGAAGGACGAAAGAAAAGCCCGTTGTATGTTGCCGGAGTGACCGATTATTACCGTTCGATTTTAAACGGGGAAACGGATAAAAAAACACTGATCGAAAAACAGAACCGAATTAAATGTGTTTTCAGTCGTCCGACAACGGAACTTTATTTAAAAGGTCGGCGAAAATTTGATGTCGTCGATCCGGACATCGTCGGACATCGCGGTCTTCCTTTGGGAAAGGTTGAAAGTTTTTCAACGCACGGCAACAGCAGATTTATTTGTTTTAAAACGTCGGCGACAATTGAGCGGTATGACGGTATTCAGATTGATTTACCGAGAACGGAACGTCCTTTCGGCTTTTCGGCTGAAATTCTGCGTGTAAAAGGGAAAAATGTTTTCGAAGCGCCGACGGGCAGTCGGGTGGAAATCGTTTTACCAGAAAAAGCTCCTTTTATTCCGGTTGATGCGGCGGTTTATTTGTCATCGTCGGGAGCGGTGAAACGGGCATATCCTTTTGTAAAGCCTCGAGAAACAGAACCGTCGGGGCATGCCGTATCTCCGAAAATTGTTGTTAAATCCGATGAAATTTCAGCTTCGGTTGCAAAAATAAATGTTTTGACAAAGGGATTTTTTTCAGAAGCGAAATCCGTTGAAACGGCGCAGAAGGCCATACGTGACGCGTTTTCAAAAACAGGCGGAACCGGTGTTGTTTTAGATAAGCTGGAAATTGATAATCCGGATAATTTATTTGTTCCGTTATCTGTTTTAAATGATTTGCGTCGTCGATTGTATGAACGGGTCGGAGAAAAAATAATTCTTGAAAATCAAAAACGAAAGGAAACGGAAAAAGAAAAAATTTTGAATCAGGAAAATTTTCCGGTTGTATCCGTACCGGATGACTTTGTTTCCTGCGGCATAAAAACGGATGATCCGGTGTTGGCCGTGACTGTGTTGCAAAATGAGGAAGCTGTGGACGAAGTCGTTTTTGAATTGTCTCCGGATACGCCGGAATCGTTGTTTGAAGCGTTTCCAAAAGAAAAGATTCGTTTTTCTTTGCCGGCTGTTGCCAGATCATGGGAAACGGAACATTTTAAGCGTAAAACGGATGCTTTGATTTCTGCCGGATTTAAAAAATTCGAAATGGGAAACTTATGGGGATTGAACCTTTTTAAAGGACGAAACGTTGATTTGTCTTTTGATTGGACTGTTTATGTGGCTAATTCTTCGGCGGCGCAAGCCGTCGCGGATATGAATGTGTCCGGTTTTGTCGTTTCTCCGGAAACTCCCGATCCGGATCGAATTTTTGCGGCGTTTCCGGATAAGGCGATCGGACTTGTTTATCAGGATTTGCCTTTGTTTGTGTCGGAAACGTGTCCGTATGCGGCTTTGGACGGGAAATGTCGTAATTGCGGTAAAAATCGTCAGGAAATCATAACCTCCAGATACGGCGAATTTGTTTCCGTTATGAAAAACTGCCGTCATTTTCTGCTGTCCAAGCGTCCCGTCGTAAAAAAACGTGAAATGTCGGCCGCCGGAGCAAGACGTTTGCGTGCGGAGTTCATGTACAGGTCGGAAAATGTCGATCAAAGGATGGATATATTGCATCGTTTGATGCGGAAATAACTTTTGTTTGAACTTTCAAGCATCTTGATTTAAAATACTTGTTTGTTACGGCAGTAAGCCGTAAGTCATTAACGAAGAAAGAGCATGGTAATATGGCAAAATATTCTATACAGCCCAATGATGTTTTTCAAAAATCCAGCGGCTTGACGTCCAAATGGTTGGTAGAACGTATTATTGAATTTCCGGATTTGCCGCCGCATGTTCGTCTGAATGAACAAGGCGGAAACGAAAGAACCGTCACGGTCGCTTTGTCCGCTCTTTTGGATCCGCGGCAATGGAAACCGGTCAAGGTGTCCGCATTGCAGGAAAAAGCGGCTGAAGAATAATTTTAAGACCAATATCCGAATAAAGGATACTGTGCTTCGACACGGTAATACGAACCGTCGCCGTCTGTACGCGGGTGGCTGGAAAACAGCGTAAAGTGATCGATGTGAAAATCAGGCGAACGGAACAGATTATTATATTCCAGAAATTTATGTACGTCTTCAACGCTTGTGCCGTACAATTTTGCCAACGTACAATGGGCGTGAAATTTATGTTTGTCGGGTGGCAGACGATTGCGGGAAATGACGCTTTCGATCTTATCGTGCAGAAAATCCAAGGCCTGATAATTACTGATTCCGGCCCATAAATGACGCATTTGCATTCCGTTTGCGAAAAATCCGACTTGAGCCATTTGTAAATCAAAAGCCGGAGCCTGCATCTGCATAAATCCGTCGTGCAGATCGTTGGCGACATCCTCATCAATATTGCCGATAAATCGTAAAGTGATGTGCAGATTGTCTTTTTCCACCCATTTGGCGTTCGGAACGCCGCCCCGTAAAGTATAGAGCTGTTCTTTAATTTCTTCGGGTAATTCAATACCTGCAAAAAGGCGTATCATCGTTGTTTCCTTTCTGTTTTCTGTGTTGAAAATCTTAGATCAAAAGGCTTAAAAAATTCTTTCATCAATGAAGAATTGACTTTTTTCCTTCTTTTAAGGAAAATGAAACAAGCAAATATATGAGGCTTTTATGCAGGATGACCAATTCGTCAAATTCGAAAACGAAAAACAAATAAAAGAATCTTTAGAACGTTGGCAGGCTTCCGCTTTAATAGATGCGGTTAAAAATTTAAAAGATTGTCAGGCTTTGCGACAGGCC
The DNA here is from genome assembly GCA_045587165.1 of Alphaproteobacteria bacterium. Taxonomy (GTDB): domain Bacteria; phylum Pseudomonadota; class Alphaproteobacteria; order CAAGCB01; family CAG-977; genus UBA11549. The sequence continues at coordinate 5,744 of JAZNBT010000040.1, forward strand.
GTCAAGACGCTTGAAAAAACAAAATCCGCTGAACTGTTGAAGGATAAGGACAACCCTGAAAAATGGTTGGAATTGTATCGCGCACATCAAGTGTTGGATCAAAAAGCAATTGAAATGGGCGAAAAAGAACAACCATGGACGAACGAACAATTTTTATTTGATGCTTTGTTGTCGGCCGTGGTGCGCAGCGTTATGCACGAACAGTTGGATATAGATCCGGAAGAGGACGGATTGGATTTAAACGTTATTTTGAACGATATGGATAAACCCGTTGATTTTTTTGATGAGGAAATCGAGAAAGACGAGGTTTTCCAAGAAGCTCTGGCTGCCGCGACCGCTAAAGACATTTTAAAGGTGCATGCCCGATTGGCTCATATTTTAACCAAATGCAATAATTCGTATACTTTAAAACGGGCGGATTATACATTGGAAACGGTTAAAATGCCGGAAATGGGATTTTTGGGAAAAAGTTTGTTTCCCGTTTTCGGATCAATGTTTAAAAAGGTTCAATCCAAAACGCCCTGCGCAAAAGGACGCGGTGATTGGGTTGATACTCCGACCAGTTTTATCCTGGCCAGAACAAACGATTTGTTGCAGGAGGCCAAAGGGCGTTTGTCCATGTATGCCGAAGAAAAAGAGGAAACGGAAGCCGCCAGAATTCGAAGAAAAAAAATCTGGCGGAAAATAAAAAGTATTTTCCGTAAAAAGTAACTTTTAAATTACTTCTTGAACCATCGGGATAATAACAGCATTGGTTTTTGCAACAAATGCGGTGCATGGGTCACATACATAAAACGTATGCCGGCTAACGGGACATTCATATCGACACAAAACATAATTCGGTGATGTCCCTGATATATCGTGTCTTTGACGCCGAACGATCTGCAAAGCATGATTTCTATCGGATATTTGTCATCATAACCGTTCTTTTCCAAAGAGTTTTTCAGATCGTTATATTGTTTTTGCCGTTGTTCGTCGGATAACGGCCATTTTGCGTAACGATAGGCGTTTTCTATTGTTCTTTTTCCCCGTTCAAGGTTCATTTCTCGGATTTTTTTGGGATCAATATGATAAACGTTTGTTCCGAAAGCGTGGAAACGATTACGAAAAGCGCGGCAAAAAGGCGCTAATATATCCCATGCGGGACGATTTCGGAAAAAAGCTATATGTACTTGTGCCGTTGTTTTTCCCTCTTTTTTATACTGTTCAAGCGTTTCGCGTCCCTGATAAAGTTTGTCGGGAATGTTTTTGTCTTTATTTCCGATTAATATAACAACATCGTATCCTTTGATTTTTTTAACATCTGCATCAACATCGGGTAAACAGAGCAAATCATCAATCAATAAGGGATATGCGGTTGATGAAATACAAGTATATAAACGCATGATTGTCTGTCCTTAATTAAAAATCATTGGTGTTTTAGCGGTCATATAAAAATTTTTCAGCTTTTTGAAGAGTGAACTCGGTGATGCAATAACAGATAAAGTGATATTTTATGGCGAATTTTCAAACCGCGATAGGAAATCAGATGTTCTTTATATAATTGTTGAATTTCCTTTGCCGCATGATCGTACAGCGTTTCTTTGTTCAAAGATTTTTTTACCCGCGTCATGATCATTTTGGCTCGACCGTTTGAAATGTATTTTTTCGCATCTTCGGCTCTGTCCGGACAGTTCTTTTGCACATATTCCGAAACGGATCGAATAACTTGAATATAACTATCCGTTTTTTCGTTCGTCCATTCCGAACGCATGGTTGACCCGTCACCTTTGAAATAATAATAAAGCGGTGCCGTTATTTGAGCATAAGAATTGGCTTTGTCCATTATTTCGAACGTCCATGGAACGTCTTCGAAATAAATACCTTCAATGAAAAAGAGATTTCGTATGATGTCTTTCCGGTACAGGCGTCCCCAAACCGTTGTCGCAACACAGCGTTTTTTCATCAGAGCTTTTAAAGGATCCGTATATTTTTTTGTTTTGTAATGCGATATATCGGTAAAATCGGAGTTGTAAACGTTTTTGGTGTTGAAAGCTTTACAGCCGACGATATCGCAATTTGTTTCTCGCATCGTTTTTACCAGCAATTCCAACATTCGCGGATGTATGTAGTCGTCAGCGTCAATGAACGTAACGGCTTCACCCCGTATTTGTTTTAATGCGACATTTCGGGCCGCGGCCTGTTTGCCTTCATTGGATCGGGATATCTTTTGAAAACGGTCATCTTTTTTTACAAAATCATCTATGATTTTTTCTGAATCGTCCGTTGATCCGTTATTGATGCACCAACATTCAAAGTCTTGATGCGTCTGTGAAGCGATACTGTTTAAACAGCCGGTTATATATTTTTCCGCATTGTAAATCGGAATGATAATGCTGATTTTCATTACTTTTTTCCAATACCCGAAAAGTCAAAAGTTAATTTCCGTTCACTTTGAGATAAAAATAAAGCTTCATAAAGCATATCATGCAGATTCATATAAGCTAACGCTTTTTCATAATTTTCACGGATCGCATGTAAACGGTTTGTATAATCGGTTTCAGAGCATTGTTTTAAAACATCTTCAATATGTTCCGCTTGTTTTTCATTTATTTGGATTATGCCGTCCGGATTAAACAGGCGGTCTATTTTTCGTGCTCCCAAATATATCGGAACGGTCATGGTTATAAATGCAGAAATCAGCCTTTCGGTGAAAAAATAGTCCGACACCTGATTTTCCAATGCGATGGAATAGCGATAATCTTCTAACGTTTCTTTCATTTTAACGGGTGCTCCGCCGTCAAATGTTCCGAAGGTGTCAGCCCAGCCTTCCTTTTTGCATTTCCAAGCAATGTCCAATCGTAAAAAATGCAGCGGGCAGTTCTTTTTATGCGAAGATAGAATGGAAACGTTTTTTGTCTTTTTTTGCCAAATATCCGGATCTGTTTTTTCCACCCATGAAGAAGCGCAGCCGGGGAAAAAAAGCGCATTGTCCAAACTTTCCAACAATCGTTCGTCATAAGTCAGTATCGCTTTGAATTCTTTTGCCAATTCTTTATTTTTTTCGATGCTTGTGTAATCGGTTAATTGCTTGCTGCGCGGTTCAAGAAGCCATCCGTATTTTACATCGGGAGTTCCGACGGTTTCTTTGATGGATTTTCCCGTATAAAAATGAGTTTTCAAACCGTAGTTAAAACGATCCCATAAAAAATAAGTCGGAAAAGTTCCGTAAGGAGAGTGGGAAAAATGGCGATCTCTCAAAAAAAAGACATCCATTTTTTTGCCGTCACCGTTGTAAACGGCGGGATATTCGGAAGGCAGATAAATCCGGCTGTTATAATACGGCGCCGGAATTTCCAAATGTTTTTTGCCGCGAATACGGTCAAGAGCCGTTTGTATGAATTTGATTTTCATCAGGAAGCCTTTTCTTGCAGTTTAATGGTGTTTTTATAGGACAAGAGGGGGATTTTTTCGAACAAATAGATTTTTGTACGATAACCTTTTTTGCGAATGGTTATGATCGGCAGAAAATGAAATAAACGAACACGGATCGTGTTTTCCGCCGTCAACATGAAAATTCTGTGCAAAACGGGATTGTCGTGAGCCGCAAATGATTGAATTTCATAAGTGCAGCGAGTCATTTTGTCGGCTTGCGTTTTTGATGTGTTGGTTTTATGCCAACGATATAAAAACAGAACTTCCGGAATATTGTAAAAATCGGTTAAAGGGATCAGTCTGCAAAATAAAGCATAATCCTCCGAAGGGGAAAATTTAGGTTCATAACGAATATTATTGCGCTTTAAAACCTCATTGCGAATCATGCAGGCCGAATGTGAAATGGCGCAAGACCTCATCAAAGCCAATTTAATGTCGTCACTGTTTGTCGGATTGCGCGTGATTTGATTGCCGGGGATTTTTTTTACTTTGCAGCCGACGACACCTACATTCGGATGTTTATCCAGATAATCCACCTGTTTTTCAAAACGGGTCGGCAAGGAAACGTCATCATGATCCATAATAGCCAGATATTCGCCGACAGCCAAATCCAACAGTTTGTTACGTGTTAAAGATATGCCCAGATTATGTTCGTTGGCGTAATAACGAATTCTTTCGTCCGTATAGGATTTAACGGTTTTTTCAACATTCGGATCGCTGGAAGCGTCGTTGACGATAATAAATTCAAAATCCGTGAATGTTTGAGCTAAAACGCTTTCTATAGCGGCACGCAGAAATGTTTCATTTGTATTGTAAACGGGAAACAAAACGGAAACTTTTGGCATGAAAAATCCTGTCGGCAAAAAGTTGGTACGATAAAAAAGCTTGTAAAGCTTTAAATTATTTTGCCCTCATTATTATACGTTATAAAGGGTTTATCAACTTTTCTTTTCCGATATGGAATTTTCCTTGACCTGACAGGGATTCGGAAGTATTTTTTCACAAAGTTTTAAAACGTTTAAATAACTTTAGCTCGAGTTTACAATGGTTAATAAAACAGGAAGCGATTTCCAGTCACTGATCCTTAAATTACATTCTTATTGGGCGGATAAAGGGTGCGTTATTTTACAGCCTTATGATATGGAGGTCGGCGCCGGTACGTTTCATCCCGCAACGATTTTGCGCGCTTTGGGACCGGAACATTGGAAAGCCGCCTACGTTCAACCGTCCCGTCGTCCCGTGGACGGCCGTTACGGCGACAACCCGAACCGTTTGCAGCACTATTACCAATATCAGGCGATTTTAAAGCCTTCTCCGGAAAACGTGCAAGAATTGTATCTGGACAGTCTGAAGGTGTTGGGGATTGATCCGGCGCATCACGACATTCGTTTTGTCGAAGACGATTGGGAAAGTCCGACTTTGGGCGCTTGGGGTTTGGGCTGGGAAGTTTGGTGCGACGGTATGGAAGTATCGCAGTTTACCTATTTCCAACAGGTCGGCGGATTTGAATGCTCTCCGGTTTGTGCGGAGTTGACATACGGTTTGGAACGTCTGGCGATGTATATTCAGGGCGTTGAAAACGTGTATGATCTGGATTTTAACGGCGACGGCGTAACTTACGGCGATGTGTTCCATCAAAACGAAGTCGAATATTCCAAATACAACTTCGAATGTGCCGATACGCAGCTTTTATTGCAACATTTTAAAGACGCCGAAAAAGAATGTCAGGCTTTGTTGAATGCGGAAATTCCTTTGCCGGCGTATGATCAGTGCATTAAGGCGTCACACTTGTTTAACCTGTTGGACGCCAGAGGCGTGATCAGCGTGACGGAGCGCGCGGCCTACATCGGGCGTGTGCGCGCTTTGGCAAAAGGATGTTGCGAAGGTTGGCTGAAAAGCCGCGGCCATTTAAAGGCGGAGGGATAATCGATGAGCGAGTTTTTCCTTGAACTGTTTTCCGAAGAAATTCCCGCCCGTATGCAGGCGGACGCCGCGGAACATATCCGGAAATTTATTACGGAAGCGTTGGCTAAAAGTGAACTGAAATATGACGAGGCGATTTCTTTTGTCGCCAGTCGCCGTTTGGGGTTGTGCGTCAAAGGGTTGCCCGTCGCTCAGGCCGATTTGGTCGAAGAACGCAAAGGGCCCGCCGTCACCGCGCCGGAACAGGCTTTGAACGGTTTTTTGCGTTCTGTCGGCATGACGAAAGAACAGCTGGAAGTTCGTGAAACGCCGAAGGGAACGTTTTATTTTGCCTCTTTATCTCGCAAGGGGCGTCCGACGGCCGAAGTCTTAAAGGAAACGGTTGAAACGTTGTTGACGACTTTTCCGTGGCCGAAATCCATGCGTTGGGCCGCGCACAAGGAACATTGGGTGCGTCCGTTGCATGGTATCGTGTGTTTGTTTGACGGCGTCGTTGTTCCCGTTGAATTCGCAGGCGTTAAATCCGGAAAGGAAACGTGCGGGCATCGTTTTTTGGCTCCGGCGGCTTTTGAAGTGGCCGATTTTGCGGATTATCAGGATAAAATTCGCAAGGCGTATGTTTTGATCGATCCCGAAGAACGTAAGGAATTGATTTCACGGCGTGCGCGTGCTTTGGCCGAAAGTGTCGGGTGCAAATTGTTGGAAGACGACGGTTTGTTGAACGAAGTCGCGGGACTGGCGGAATATCCCGTTCCTTTATTGGGCAGGATTGACGACGAATTTATGTCCGTGCCGCAGGAAGTTTTGATTACGTCCATGCGCGCAAATCAGAAATATTTTTGCATGACGGACGAAAACGGTAAAATGGCGCCGTATTTCGTTGTTATTTCCAATATGCAGGCTGCCGACGGCGGCAAAGAAATTATCGCAGGTAACGAACGTGTTTTGCGCGCTCGTTTGTCCGATGCCAGATTTTTCTGGGATGAAGACAGAAAAACGACGTTGGCGGCCAAGACCGATAAGTTGCAGGCGCGCGTGTTCCATGCGAAACTCGGATCCGTTGCCGATAAAATCGAACGTATGCGTAAATTTTTGCCTGAAATTTTAAAATATATTCCGCAGGCTGATGCGGCTGATGCCGATCGGGCGGCTTTGTTGTGCAAGGCCGATCTGTCGACCGGCATGGTCGGGGAATTTCCCGAGCTGCAAGGGGTGATGGGACGTTACTATGCTCGCTTTGACGGTGAAAGCGACGCGGTCGCCGATGCGATAGCCGAACATTATTCTCCGCTGGGGCCGAAGGATGCTTGTCCGTCGAAACCGGTCAGTATAGCCGTTGCTTTGGCGGATAAAATTGATACTTTGGTCGGATTTTGGCTGATTGATCAAAAACCGACGGGGTCAAAGGATCCCTTTGCGTTGCGCCGTGCGGCGCTGGGGGTTGTTCGATTGATTTTGGAAAACAAAATCAATATGCCGATTTTTCAGATGTTGAATGCCGCTCGCGCCCTTTACGGGGATACGGCGCAGATCGCCGTTGCCGAGGCAATGACGGAATCTGAAAAAAGAAACGAAAACGGGGAACCGACCGTTTTGGTAAATTGGTCCGTACGTCAAATGATTTCATTGATGGCATTTATCGCCGAACGGCTGAAAGTCGCCATGAAAGACAAAGGCGTGCGTCATGACTATATTGCGGCTGTTTACGGTTTGGCACAGGGCGATAATCTTGAATTGATCGATTTGTGCCGAGTGATCGCGCGCGTTCGCGCTTTGACGCAGTTCCTTTCAACCGAAGACGGCGGAAATTTGCTGACGGCTTATCGTCGTGCGGCGAATATCGTCCGTATCGAAGAAGGAAAGGACAAATGCTCTTATACGCAGGAACCGGACAATTCTTTGTTTGATTTGCCGCAGGAAGGAGCATTATTTGACGCGCTGGGGCAAGTTATGGTAAACAGTTCAAAGAAAATTGCTTCGGATGATTTCGAAGGGGCGATGGAGGATTTGGCAAAATTGCGGGTTCCCGTCGATGCTTTCTTTGAAAAAGTCCAAGTCAATTGTGACGATGTTCAGCGTCGTGCCAACCGTTTGCGCATGCTGTCGATGATTGTACGCGCAATGGGCGGCGTTGCTGATTTTTCTGTAATTGAAGGGTAAGGAGATATCTAACCACCATGACAAAATGGGTTTATAAATTCGGAGATGGAAAAGCCGAAGGTAAAGCTTCCGACAAAAATTTGTTGGGCGGAAAAGGTGCTAACCTGGCAGAAATGAGCTCGATTGGAATTCCCGTTCCTCCCGGCTTCACGATTTCTACCGAAGTCTGCACGTACTACTATGCAAACGGCAAAACATTTCCTGCCGATTTGGCCGAACAGGTCAAAGAAGGCGTTGCGCATTGTGAAGCAATCGTCGGTAAAAAATTTGCCGATCCGAATGATCCTTTGCTGTTTTCCGTTCGTTCCGGCGCACGCATTTCCATGCCGGGTATGATGGACACCGTTCTGAACTTGGGCTTGACGGACGAAACCGTTAAAGGTTTGGCCAAAGCTTCCGGTGACGAACGTTTCGCTTATGACTCCTACCGTCGTTTCATTCAGATGTATTCCGACGTCGTTATGGGTGTTAAGCACGAAAACTTTGAACATGTCCTGACGGCTTTGAAAGAAAAGAAGGGCTACAAGTCGGATACCGATATGACGGTTGAAGATTTGAAAGAACTGATCGCCGAATACAAAAAAATCGGTGAAAAATTCGGTAAGCCCGTTCCGCAGGAT
>JAZNBT010000041.1:0-14209 GCA_045587165.1 Alphaproteobacteria bacterium
TGCCACATTAGCTTTCTCTTTAAATATTTTCATTTTAATATTATTATTTTTAATAAACGTCATATTTATCCTCTATTTTTATAAAAACACAGATTATATCAGCATATTTTCCTCTAAATTTATATTAGAGTTTTCATCAACAGGATATTTTGCGTTAAACCATTCCAGACAGGCCGACTTTTGATCCTGTTGAATCAATTCGGGACAAACAAACGCATGATATTGCTTATGAAACAGACGATCGGCCTTAAAGCGCCACGAAAATTTATAATCCTGCGGATTTTTAATTTTCAAGCATAACATCTTACAGCCCAAAAAGCTTTTTATCGCCGTCGCGGCGACATCATCTGTTTTAACATCGGTTTCCGCATCGATTTTAATCATATCGTCCGTAATTACCAGATACGGTTTTCTGCGAATATGAAAAAACCAAAAAGCCAGATTCGAAAATCCCTGCTGCAAAAAAATCAGCCCCATAACATTCGGGAAAATATATAAAAAGGGCCAATGCATAAACCAGTTCCAATTCCAACAGCGCGAACACATCAGTATAGGAGCAATCAACATGCATCCTAAACAAAAAGCGATTATGCCGAAGCACAAAAACCAATAACTTTTTTTATAATTAAAGACCAGTTCCCGACTCATGAAAAATCCTCTTACCGTTTTTATTTTTCAACAATCGTCGCCAAACCGCCGGCGGCCGTTTCTTTGTACAAAGCAGGCAAATCATGTCCGGTACGGCGCATGGCCGTTACGACATCGTCAAATGACACGCGATGTTTTCCGTCGGTATAAAGGGAATATTCCGCCGCGGCAACCGCACGATTGGCGGCGATGGCGTTTCGTTCGATACACGGGATTTGCACCAACCCCAAGACAGGATCGCAAGTCAACCCCAAGAAATGTTCCAAGCCGATTTCCGCGGCATACTCGATTTGCGAAACAGTTCCTCCGAACAATTGAGCCGTTGCTGCGGCCGCCATCGCACACGCGACACCGACTTCGCCCTGACATCCCACTTCCGCCCCTGAAATTGAAGCGTTCTGTTTTACGATATTACCGACCAACCCTGCCGTTGCCAAAGCATTGATGATTTCCCGATCCGTAAAATTTTGATGATGCTTCAGATAATATAAAACGCCCGGCACGACACCGCTTGATCCGCAAGTGGGCGCCGTCACGACGATTCCGCGACCGGCGTTTTCTTCACTGACAGCCAAAGAATACGCGTACAAGAGCCCCGTACGCTCCAGATCATGCCGTTGAACCGAAGCCTTTTTATAAAAAGAATACGCTTTTCGCGGCAAACGCAACCCTCCCGGCAGGACGTCCTCATGTTCTAAACCGTTTTGAACGGATTGTTGCATTTGCTCCCAGACATCCGATAAATATTTTCTGATTTCCTCGCCTTCGTTATCAAAAACGATCGTCCAAATCGGGCGCCCTTGTTTTTCCGCCCATGCAACAATTTCAGCAAAAGTTTTAAAATCGTAAACCTCTTTGGCCAGAGGTTCGCCTTCTTCACGCAAAGCACCACCGCCGACACTGTAAACAGTCCACGTATCCGTTAGGTTTCGATCCGCGTCAAACGCTTCAAATTTCATCGCATTTGTATGAAACGGCAGAATTATATCCTTTTGCCAAACGATTTCCGTTTTATCTGCACCCAGAACATCTAAAATCGCCTGATCGGTAAAGTGACCTTTGCCCGTCGCGGCCAAACTGCCGAACAATGTTGCCCGATAAAAGCAGGCCTGCGGATTTTTTTCAGAAAAACGCTGAGCCGCCCTGCGGGGAGCCATCGTATGACTGCTGGACGGCCCCATGCCGATTCTGTAAAGTTCTGTCAAAGATTGCATTGCGTTTCCTCCTGAAAATCATTTCAGAACAGTTTACTCGGATATTTATCCTTTTGCATTAAATAAGATTGAAACATTGCATAAACGATCGTCTTGCTTTAGAAGAAGACTTGTTTTGTAAAAAAGAAAGTAACGATACATGAAAAATCCGTTTTGGCTGCTTATCCTGCTTCTGTTCATATTTGTGCCCGCCCGTGCCGAAGGCATTCCCGAACAATTGCGTAATAAAACAATCGGCGTTCAGTTGGGAACAACCGGCGATATCATGGCTACAGAAACCCCCGACATCCGGATCGAACGCTATAACAAAGCAAACGATGCCGTACAATCGCTGATCAACGGAAAAATCGACGCCGTCGTTATTGACGAGCAACCGGCTTTGACTTTTGTTCAAAAAAACGACGGACTGGAAATTCTAAATCAGGAATTTGCCAAAGAACAATACGCCATCGCTTTGTCAAAGAAAAACAAATCGTTAAAAAATCAGATCAACCGGATTTTGGCGGAATTAAAACAAAGCGGAGCCATTGACAGAATTGTTAAAAACCATATCGGTGACGACACAAAAGGAAAATTTCCTTTTCAACCCGTCTCTCTGGCCGAAAATCCGAAAAAAACATTGAAAATCGCGACCAGTGCGACTTTTCCGCCGTATGAATATTACAGCAACGCCGAAATCGTCGGAATTGACATAGATCTGGCAAAAACAATCGCCGATCGATTGGGGCGGAAACTGATTATCGAAGATATGGAATTTGATTCCATCATCAATGCCGTTCAATCCGGCAAAGCCGATTTAGGCATCGCGGGAATGAGCGTCACGTCGGACAGATTGAAAAACGTTGATTTTACGGATCCTTATACGGATTCGAAACAGGTTATTATCGTTCGTTCACAAGATGACACAACCGACCGATATATTTCCGTCACACAGCAATTTAAAAACGATTTTATAACCGATTCCCGTTGGAAATACTTGGCAATAGGTTTAAGAAACACGTTATTGATTACCGCTTTGGCCGTTTTAATCGGAATTGTTTTAGGCGGAGTTATCGCCGTTATTCGCGTATCGCATGACAAAAACGATTCGTTCCCCGTCTTAAATTTCCTGTGTCGCGCTTATTTAACCGTTGTTCGCGGAACACCGGCGATGATTCAGCTGTTGATCATGTATTATGTTATTTTTTCCACCGTCAGCGTAAATAAAATCGCCGTTGCCGTTTTGGCTTTCGGATTAAATTCAGCGGCTTATGTCGCAGAAATCATACGATCCGGCATTTTGTCCGTCGATCACGGTCAGGACGAAGCCGGACGCAGTCTGGGGTTGAATTTTTCTCAAACGATGCGTTTTATCATTTTGCCTCAGGCTTTTAAAAACGTTTTGCCGGCTTTGGCAAACGAATTTATCGTTTTGTTAAAAGAAACATCCATCTGCGGTTATATCGGATTAATGGATTTAACGCGCGGAGGAGATATCATCCGCAGTATTACGTATGATGCTTTTATGCCTCTACTTGCGGTGGCATTGATTTATCTGACTCTGGTTGTCGCTTTGACGTCAGGTGTAGGAAAACTGGAAAAAAGGCTGAAAAAAAATGAACGCTGAATCAAAAATCATTCTGGACGTCCGCAATATTACGAAAGCTTACGGCGAAACCGTCGTTTTAAACAATATTTCCGCCCGCGTCAACGAAGGAGATATCATCGCGATCATCGGTCCTTCCGGATGCGGCAAATCAACTTTTTTGCGTATGCTGAACGGACTTGAAACACCGACATCCGGATCAGTCTTATTTGAAGGCGTCGACATTACCGACAAAAAAACGGATATCAACCGCGTACGTCGCAAAATCGGCATGGTGTTTCAGCAGTTCAATCTGTTCGGTCACATGACGGTACGCCAAAACATCACACTTGCTCCGGTCAAATTAAAGTTAATGAACGAAGAAGAGGCGAACGAACGCGCCGAACAGTTGCTGACCGAAGTCGGCCTGCCCGACAAAGCGGACATTTATCCGGCGATGTTATCCGGCGGTCAGCGTCAGCGCATCGCAATCGCACGGGCATTGGCGATGAATCCCGATGTCATGCTGTTTGACGAACCGACTTCGGCGCTTGACCCCGAAATGGTGGGCGAAGTGTTGGAACTGGTTCGCCGTCTGGCACAAAAGGGAATGACGATGGTTTTGGTCACCCACGAAATGGGATTCGCCCGCGAAGTCGCGAACAGGGTTATGTTCTTTGATGAAAAAGTCATTCGCGAAGAAAACACGCCGCAGGAAATCTTTTATAATCCGCAAAGTCCTCGGTTAAAGGAATTCTTGTCGAAAGTTTTAAAATAGCTATTGTTTAGCTTTTGTAATGCCGCGGTTAATGACGCCGATGAACAAAGCGAACATAATGTAACTGCTGATGCATTCAAAGGATACGATAATCTTTGCCAACGGAGTTAACGGAACGATATCTCCGAATCCGACGGTCGTCACGCAAATAAACGTGAAATAAACGGCATCCAAAATGCCTTCGATACCGGAACGGAAATTAAATGCCGGCCCTCCGCCGAAAAAGTCGTGCAAAAAGGACACCGTTAAATTTAAAACGATAAACGCAGTTATCAACGACACAAAGAACGAAGAGAAATTAAACAGATCTTCTTTTGTCAATATCTTGTCCGGCGCCAGATAAACCCATAATTTGCGTATAAAATCACGCAAATTGATCAACGTTACGTACATGACGGCTAAAAAAACGCCGAAAGCGATCAGTTGCGATCCGGCGGAATAAATCGTCAACACGCCGGTAAAAAAAGAAACGACCAGAACGTTGATTTTATGTTGATAAGGCGTTGATACGGTTCTGTGACTGATTATCCTGAAAAACAAAGCGATCGTGACGCAACTCAACGCGCCGTTGACAAAAGGCAGCAAAACATAAAAATAAACGTAATAATTCGGAGCGAACAAAACGGCGATCTGCCTTGAAAACAGCGATAAAATCAGCAAAGAAACCAAATAACACGAATTAAAGCTGTTAACGGCGACCGCCTTGAACCGCTTTAGCTGATCTGATAAAAAAAACTGACGCATCGGAAACATTTTTTTCCTTTCTCTGATACAGTACGTTTCGTTTTTTTATCGATCAATTCGGGAAAAAGGCGATATTCGATCAAGACACGGATTTTTGTTTATGATACACTGGCTTGCATTTTTTACCGGAGGTCCGACTGATTATGTCTTTTGAATTTTTACCGATCCGCACCCGTTTGGTTCACCCGCCCAAAGACGATATTTTTGATATTTTGGATTCCCTGCCCGCTTTACGGGAAAAGGACATTATTTTCATTACATCGAAAATTCTGGGCATTCATCAGGGGCGTTGCGTTCCTTGCGCCGAAACGGACAAAACGGAACTGATTAAACAAGAGGCGGATCGTTATTTGTCCTATACGCACCCCAGCGGTTTTAACGTTAATCTGACGGTAACGGATAATGTTTTGATTCCGGCGGCGGGCATAGACGCCAGCAACGCCGACGGCTATTACATCATGTGGCCGAAGGAGACGGATCGCTTGTGCGCCGAAATCAGGACGTTTCTGTGCGACAAATATCAATTAAAGGATTTAGGCATTGTATCCACCGACAGCCATACGATGCCTCTGCGTTACGGCGTAACGGGCTTTGCGACGGGATTGGCCGGCGTAGAACCGTTAAAAGATATGCGCGGACAAAAGGATTTGTTCGGCCGCGAACTTGCGTTGACGCAAGTAGATCAAATCGACGCTTTGGCCGCCATGGCCGTTTTATTGATGGGTGAATCCGACGAATGTACGCCGATTGTCATTTTACGCGGTTGGGATCGGATCGTTTTTAATGAAAACGCCTCGATGAAGGATTTTAAAATCAATCCGGAAGACGATTTGTACACGCCTTTATTATCGGTCATGAAATGCAAATAACTCTTCTTGCAGCCGTTTCCGCGGACGGTTTTATTGCGGACAAAACGGGAAACGGCGACTTTTCCAGCCCCGAAGATAAAGCTCATTTGCGTTCTTTTTTAAACAGCGACACGTGCGATTGCTTTATTTGCGGCCGCAAAACGGCCGAAGAATTTCAGGACAGACTGACGTTGAAACCTTTGCTGATTTTAACGCACCATAAAAAAGAAAACTGTGCGAACAAAATTTATTTTTCAACGATTGAGGATTTAAACAACATTTTACAGGAAAAATCCCTTTCTCGTCCCGTTTTGCTGGGCGGAGCGGAAACGTATTCGTTTTTTTTTGAACGACAACTCGTCGACAGAATAGTTTTAACGACGGAGAACATTCGTTTCAACGGCGGAAAACGTTTGGACTTAGAGCGTTTAAAAAACGATTTTTATTTAAAAGAGACTCGTTGTTTATCCGAACGGACAAACGTTTCTTTTTATCACAGGAAAAAGCCCCGAAATTAAATTCGGGGCTTTTCTTTAAAATGAATACCTGAACATGGCCGTCAAAGAATGGGACATGTAATCCGGCCGCCATTCCAGATTGTATCCGGCGGAAATATCGACATGATCGCCCCAGATATAGGCGATTGAAGCGCCCAACTCAACGCCCATCGGATCGAAATCATCGCCTTTGACCGTATAGATGCTGCCGTTCGGCAGATTGACGACGGCGTCTTCGTTTGCGGATGTAAAGTCATAGGTCAAAGCTCCGGAAAGTTCACTGTGCCACAACGAATTATTCGTCTTCGCAAAGTCACGGTTGAAACGCCCTTCGGCGACAAAGGTCATAACATTTGTCGAAACGCTTGATATATCCTGTCCGATTTCGTCTTTATGTGCGTCACGGTCAGCCGTAACGTAGCGAATTCCGACCGCAGGCGTCCAAGTTTTCAAATCTTTCCCGATCATGACCGAAGCCCCGAAAGACGATCCGTCATAATTATCACCGACGGTGATACCGGAAATGTCTTTGGTTTCTTCATAGCTCATGGACGTTGTATTTAAAACGGCGCTGACGAACCAGTCGGAGGGTTTATACATTCCGTAAAGGAAAATGGAATCCCCCGAAACATCCGTTGAACGTTGCAAAGAATCCACCGTTGACGTTGTCGAAGCATACCCTAATCCGAGGGCGAACACATCAAACAGCTGCATATCGGCTCCGAACGCGAAACCGTTCGTATCCCCTGAAAATCCGTCCGGTTTGCTTGCGGACAGATAATCCGCCGTATTGTAGAACGCCTGCGCCCACAAGCCGAATTCTTTGGGCTGTTTATAAGAAGGCTTTCTTTTTGCCCATCTTTTGCGTTCGGAGGTAGCTTCAAAAGCTTCCTGACTATCGGCTTCGACGCGGCGACGATACGCCGGACGCTGTCTTGTCACCGGCTGATCATCCTGATCATAGTAACCGGCGCGGCGATAATAGTCATCCGGACGCATAAAGCGCGAACGATACGGTGAACCGCCTGAACGGCCGTACATTTTTTGAATATCCCGATACGTTTTGGACGAACTGCCCATTGAGCCCATCAATCCGTTCAAACGTCCGGACAACGTATTTGAAATTTTGGACTGCAAAGCGATCGGCTGACGCGTCATTGCGCCGGTAATATCCGGAGCAAGAGCCGTCAACGCATTCAGATAAGCTTTTGATGTCGACGATTTTTGCGACAAAGCATCCAGATGTTCGGCCACATCAAAAATTTTGGTTCCGTATTCGAACAATTCGCCGTCCAGAAAAGCGCCGGCCGTATCGATCTGATTTTGGTTGCCTTGTTCTTTTTCGGCGACTTCTCCGCCCGAGGAAGTTTCGCTTATGCGATAGCAAATACCTGAACTGCCGCAAGCTTCTTCTATCAAAGAATAACGATTGTTTTCAATTTTAAACGATCCGGTTTTACTGCCTTCGACAAATTGGAAGACAGATCCCGTTTCGGCCGTTTTCACCCCGTAATCAATAATAACATTCAGATTAACGTTATTTTGAATCCCTAACGTACCGCCGTTAAAGACCAGTTTGCCGTATCCCGTGGAATGAACATTTCCCTGATCGTCGGTCGCTCCTCTGGAAATACGCAAAGACAGGCGTGAGTTATCTTTAAAATCGAAATCACCGCCGTCGAATGTCAACGTATTGACATCGATGTCCAATGTTCCGTTCGCGGCGATTGTGCCATCATCGTTCAAAGTTGCGTTCTTTTTAAAACGGGCGGTTCCTGCGCCTGTAATGCTTAACGTTCCCAACATTGCCGTCTGATTGAATTCGACCGATCCGTTATCGATCTGAACACTGTCGATTTCAGCGTAGCGTTCAAATTTTGCATCGGCCGAAGCCAGAATCAAAGACGTCAAGTCCGTATCCGACAAAAATCTCAAATAACCGCTGCCGGCGCTGATGATACCTTTAAAGGTTTGCGCATCGGAAAATGTGGCGCCTGCCTGTCCTTCCAACTGCAAACGAGCCGATTCCGCACCTTCCAGCTTTCCGATACCCGAAAAATCGGAACCGACGGAAACAGTTACATTGTCATTAATGACAATCGTACCGTAAACTGATGAATATTTTAACGATCCGATGACGGAATTACCGATAAAATTCATAATGCCGGTCCCGATGGTCGCGCTGGCCAACCGCTTATTATTCGTAGAAATCGCGATCGTTCCGGATCCTGCGACGAACGAACCTTCGCCGAACACGGCTCCGCCCCCGCCGTCTTGCGTCATATCGGTAACTGTCATTGTCACTCCGGATTTCAGTTCGACGGAACCGCCGCCGTAAAAGGCCAATGTACCGATATTGATATTATTATAGAATTCCGCCGTTCCGCCGGAGACCTTTAAAATCCCCAGATTACCGATCGGGGCTTGGAACTTTGATCCCGATCCCGTCAAATTCAGCGTACCGTTCCCGCTGATTTTATTTGATCCGGCAGTTACGATCGAACCGACCTTTAATTCTTTTCCGTCAGCGATATTCAACACACCGCCTGACGAACCGGCAAAACCAATTGCTTCGATTTTAGCGTTTGTTTGAATATACGCCGTTCCCGTTCCGATCTTGATCGTTCCCTCAAAGGCCTTGTTCATACCGAAATAACCGGAAGATTCGCCGCCCAGATACAACGTCCCCGTACCATTTAACTTATCACCGGATTTTAAGGTGATGTTGTTCGTAACGGTAACGGTTTTTCCTGCGGCAATATCCAACGTACCGCCGTTTACATCAAAAGAAACCGTCGGCAACAACGTATCGTCATTAATATTCAAAGTGCCGCCGATCAACGTTTCATTAATTGAACCGCCGTTGAAATTCACCGTTGCGCCATAGGCGATATCGAGTGTTCCTCCGATTGTCGATTCTTTTGAAAAAGTCAAAGTCGCATTGTTGCTCGTGGTAACGTTTCCTTGAATCGCCGTATCGCCTGCAAAAGACAAATTCGCGTTTTCGCCCGCGGTAACGTTTCCTTTAATCACTGCATTACCGTTAGAAGTCAAAGTCACACTGTCGCCGACATCAACATTTCCTTTGATTTCCGAATCCTGCAAGGTCAATTCAGCACCGGCGTTAACGGTCACATCGTTTTTAATCGTCGATTTTTTAGTTGTCGTAACAACGCCGGACGCTATGGTCAGATTGTTTAAATCCTTTAAAATACCGTTGACGGTCATTGGGCCGTCCAAATTCAGCGTTCCGTCACCGGTAATAACGGATGTTTCATCCGTTCCCAGATTATTATTGACGGTCAATATCGCCCCTGATCCGATGACAAGCGTCGCGTTATTTTGCAGATTCAACGTAGACCCCACAGACGTCGTCGCATAAATGTTTGCCGTGGCTCCGTTTTGAACCGTTAAAGTACTCAAGCCGCTCAAATCAGATGAAAAATTCCCCGTCGCCCCCGATAAAACCAACGTAGATTCCGATTCTACAACCCTGTTACCGGGACCGACCGTAATATCGCCTGTTACGGTCGTGGTACCGCTCAACGTCAATTCGCCTTCACTGTCATCGGCAAAAAAGATTTTGCCAAACGTACCCTCAGTCGTAACCTTTTCCGTCCCGATTTTCAGGTTTGCCAAAGAACCGCTGCCGGTTTTAAACGTTCCGGACGTTTCCAAATATAACGTTCCCGTTCCGGAAACCGTTGTATTGGCATAACCGAAATCATTGCCGACGGACAATGTCCCGTTATCAACGGTAACGTTTGCCCCCGCATTATTGACGGTAAACGTACCGATTCTCGAATCGCCGGAAAAATTAAACGCGATCGATCCGCCCGACGCGCCTAAAATCAACGCGCCCAACTCGACCTTCCCGCCGAAAACGGAGCCGTCCCCGTCGACCAGATCTAACGTCCCTTCACCCGTAACGACATTTCCGGCGTTCGTCATGATACGGCAGTTGTCAGTTCTGGAACATGTTGTTCCTCCCTCATCTGCCAATGTCAGTGTAGCGCCGTTTTCAATTTGCAACGTGCCGCCGCGGGGCGAATTGAATAAAAAACTGCCTAAGGTCGTACTGGCGGTAATGGTCGCCGTTCCTTCGTTAACGATCAAACCGCCCAAATATTTGACAGCGCCTTGTCCTTCGGCACCGCCGAAACTCATGCTGACATCATTCAGCAATTCCAAACGTCCGGCACCGGAAATGCTGTTGCCTTCGCCGGAAACGGCATCGTCCGTGGCCGGATTTTTCGTCAACGCCAAGATGACGTTTTGCCCGTTCAAGTTAATTGTCCCATGATCCAACGACAAAGACGCCAACTGCAACATCGTGCCGTTTTCCAAGTTGACCGTTCCGTTTTTAACAGTCATTGCGCCGACGGTATCCCTGATACCCGTTTGATTATCAAACGTTATAAGAGCTCCGTTTATAGGTTCAAGCACACCTGTAGATTCATTGTATACCTTGTTGGTGGTAACACCCGTTCCGTCCACGACCATATTTGCCAGATTGTCAATTCTTCCGTTGAAAGTAGCATTTTTCGTTATTTTCAACGTCCCTGAACCGGTTAAAATGCCCATGGCGTCTTTGTCCCCCTCGGTTGTCAAAGACGCCACATTCAACGTTCCGTTAATATTGACGGTCGCCCCTTTGTTTGCCGTCAGGCTGGTGATAACGTTCAAATTCGCACCGCTGTCGACCGTCAATGTACCGGCATTAATCAAATTCCCGAACGAAATCTTATTGACATTAACGGTGCCGCTTTGAATCTGCGCAGTTCCGTTTGTCATTTGCAACGTGGCAAACGTAACGCTGTCTGAATTAAACAAGGCGCTTGCGCCGTTTTCCACCTTAACCGTCAACCGGTTACTGACAAATTCGTCGTCTTCCCCCGCTTGATCGGCGAAAGTCAGGGTCATTCCGTCCTTGATCGTCAAAGTTCCGGGCAGAGCCTCTTCAGTTACCTCTTTATCCTCATCATCTTCTTCAACCCAATACGACCACGTATGCGGCCCGTCGGTATGAATCTTTGACGTGTTCCATATTGTCGAATCTTCCGTCAGTGTTAACGAATAGGTATTTCCGTCCTTATTCCAAAAAATGACTTCTCCGTCACCGGAATCAAACGCCTTGACGATCAATTCCCCGCTTAAAATCATGGTGGAGTTTTTCAAATTAACCTGATCAATCGTCGTTTGGCTGTTAATACGGATTACGCCTATTTTTTCGTCCGCCGTCGTTCCCTGCGCACCGTTTAAAGTCGTAAAATTAGAACCGCCGGTCGCAAACGTAACGGATCCGCGCCGCAAAGAAATCGTTCCGAAATCCCGCAACAAACCGAACTCCGCATTGGCGCTTTCGGATAATATCAATTCACCCTTACCGGTCAGATTTCCGTTCATTTTAATATTGTTTTCGATCGACAAAACGGACGATATTTGCAATGTTCCGCCATCTTGTTTAAAGGCACCGATCTGAACCGGCGCCGCGATTGTCAACGGCCCGCCCAGTTGACGAATAGTCCCCGAATCCCAAGTAATAGCCGAAGCGATCGTAAAACCTTCCGTAGACGACAACGCCAGCGTTCCATTCCCTGAAAATCCGTAGTTACTGGACGACGCATCCAAAGTACCGGAATATCCGTGCAACGCCAACGTATAATCGGCATTGATTTTGAACACGCCCCCCGTAACGTTGATACTCTGCCCTTCGTTTTCCGCCAAAACGGTCATAGAACCGGAATCAAAGAGAGGAATCTCTGTTATTCCCGTACCGAGAAAATTCGGCCGATATCCGACAAAAAAGTTCCCGCCGGATATGTTTATACTGCCCGAATTCGACCGATACATTTTAATCTGGGATTCGTTTGACGCGTAAAAGTTCCCGCTATAAATATTAACATTCCCGTACGAATTAACAGCGCGTTTGATCGAATCTCCGTCGACCGTCTTTGTAATAAATTCATAAACGGACGCCCCTTTTCGAATATCGATCTTACCTGTAAAAATACCGCCGCTGATATTGATATTACTGGGCGTATTATTCGGTGAATAAGAATACTCAAGACCGGGAAGACCGGGGCTAAAGGTACCGAAAGCCACATAACCCGAAACATCCCATATCACGCCACCGTTAAAATCAAACCGCGGCGTTCCGGATCTGGCTTCGATATCGATATCATCGTTATTCAACGAATAATATCCACCGACGTAGGAGACACTCTCATCCGTCTTGTAACTTCCATACTCATCATCATAGACCTCCGACAACGTTTCATCTATAATGGAAGCGGTAGGATTATCACCTGAGGCCGATCCGCCATTCATCTTATACACATCGTCATTAGAAATGCCGCCGGCAGGAAAGCTTTCGATACCATTGACTTCCGCCGCCCGCGTTGTCGACACATCCAAAAAAACGGCCGCGGTCAATGCCGTTGACAGTAGCAACATGGATTTACATTTTCTTGTTTTTTTCATAAAAAGCATAACCGTTACCCTTTTTTCAGACGTATACAGTTTGCATTCTACAGACAATATATTAAGGGAAAGTAACGATCCGCCTTATTTTTTATCGGCGGCATAATCCGCCATAACTAAAAATTCAATGTTTCCTTCAGGGCCTTTAATCGGGCTTTGACAAATTCCCCGCACCGTCCAACCGGACAACCCGTCCAACCATTCCCGCACATGTTCGCACACGCTACGGTGCAATTCGGGATCGCGAACCACGCCGTTTTCACCGACCTGATATTTTTCAACTTCAAACTGCGGTTTAATCAGCGCGATCAGATGCGCACCGCTTTTCTTGGCAAAAGACAGCGGCACGGGCAACACCTTTTCCAACCGGATAAAGCTGGCATCGCATACAATCAAATCTATCGGTTCCGAAATCTGATCCGACGTCAGATAACGCGCATTCGTCCTTTCCAGAACGACAACCCGTTCATCCGTGCGCAGTTTTTGCGCCAACTGGCCGTATCCGACATCAACCGCATACACTTTTGCGGCTCCGCGGGTCAACAACACGTCCGTAAATCCGCCCGTCGAACAGCCGACATCCAAACATATCATTCCCGTCGGATCGAAACCGGATTCGTCCAATCCTTTAACCAGTTTCAATCCCCCGCGCGACACCCACGGAAAATCCTTGCCCTTTACACTCAAAACCGTTTCGGATTTTAACATATCGCCCGCTTTGTCAATTCGTCGGGTTCCAGCCAAAACGACGCCGGCCATAATCAAAGCCTGAGCCTTAGCCGTCGTTTCAGCCAATCCCTGTTCGACCAACAAAACGTCCGCGCGTTTTTTCATCTCTTATTTAACCATTGACGCGACGGCATTCGCAATCGAACGCGCATCCAGTCCGGCCAGCTCATACTGGCGCTCCATCGTCGCCTGTTCGATAAAAGAATCCGGCATCGTTAAAAAACGCACTTTCGTTTTTTCCAACAAACCGTTATTCGCCAACCACGTCATCACCAAAGAACCGAAGCCGCCCTGAACACCTTCTTCCACGAAAGCCAAAGCCTGATGTCCTTCGATCAATTCACGTAGCAAAGTTTCATCAAACGGTTTGGCAAAACGGGCATCCGCCACGGTTGCGGAGACACCTTCCAGCGCCAGCATGTCAGCCGCCGCCAGACAAGCATCCAACCGCGTTCCCAAACTTAAAATCGCCGCGCGGTTGCCTTCGCGCACGATACGGCCTTTTCCGATTTGCAACGGTTCGAAAGATTCCGGCATATCGGGCAAAACCCCCGCACCGCGCGGATAACGAACCGCCGACGGCGCATCGTCGACATCGGCCATCGTCACCAACATTTTCTGCAATTCGGCCTGATCCGACGGCGCCATGACAATCATGTTCGGAATCGGACACAACATCGCCAAATCAAACGCGCCGTGATGCG
>JAZNBT010000042.1:0-2167 GCA_045587165.1 Alphaproteobacteria bacterium
CCCGGTTGAAATCCTTTGCAATCGTGGCCGCATACGAACAAATGGCAATCTTCAAATCCGGATTCAAACCCAACATATACGCCGGAAGAAACCGGCTTGAACCTTGACTTTTCCCGTGTTGGGGCGGGGCCTGTATCATTAACTTTGGAATGCGCCCACGGGCGAACATTTCCAAGATGCGGTAATAAGACGAATGGAACGGCGTTACTTGGAATTTGGGTTCAATGTATTGTGCAAACCAAATCAGTTTCCGCCGTGCGCCTTCCTGTAAAAACAATTCCGGGTGTTCGGTCAACGCCCGGGTTATTTGCATCGTATTGACGTCCATAAATCAATTGTCAATGCCAGCGTGCGCAATATCGGGCCATCGTGCATTCATAGAGGCAATTATGGAACGTTGCACCCGTTCAAACTGTTCGTCGGTCAACGGCCGGCCCAAATGGATAATAATAACATCTTCGTTCGGGTTGGCCGGTCCGTCCGTTTTACTGAATCCCGCCATTATTTCCAACCAAAACAACGAACGCATTTGTTGTAATCATCCGGGCGTGTTGCTTGGATGTGTTGCCGGAAAAATTCCGGTCTTGCGCCCGGGTATTTTTTCGCAAACAATTGGTATGCGTTTTCAATGCGTCCCAAATCGTGTATAACTTTGGCCCGTTCCTGTATAACTTGTTCAAACGCCTTTCCGAATGTCATTCGTTCGTGTACCAACAAACGTTCCAACATTTCATCAATAAATTCGTGTTCCATCTTACTTTCCGTTTATTGCGTCAATGACTTGTTCCAATAGATTGTCCGGAACATTGGCCAAAGAAACGTTTGATTTCGTTTCCGTTTCTATCTTGCCGGAAATTTCCTGTATGTGTTTGTTGCTCCATTCTTCCGGGGCGCGGTTGCACAATGCAAAGATTATCGCGGTTGGATTCGGGGCGGCCTTCTTGTGTACAACCTTGCGTCTTACTTCAACCATCTTTCCATCCTTGTTCAAGGCGTGTTCCGTGGTTGTTTCGTCCCATTCGTAACCCTGTACCAACTCAATTAAGGAACGTTTACAGTCAACGACCAATTGGGAATCGTAATATTCTTGGTATTCCTTTTCGGCAATTTTAACCTTTTCAAGAAAATCAACATCTTCTTTCAAATGCTTATAAAAGGTTTGATGCGAAACGCGGACGGCCGTGTACGCATCTTTGTATGATTTGCCGTTGGCAATCATCTTGCACATTTGTTCCACTTTGGCATCGGTCCATTGTGGTTTCCTTCCGCGTTTGTTCGGTTCCATAATTCCGTTGGTTTTTACAAAGTTAGACAAAATTATTCAACGTCAAATCCCGGAACGTCAATCGTCCGGGAATCTGTACAGGCGAAACGATGCGCCATAATAGGCAAATGCGACGGTAAACCAAACGCCACCATCATCAAAAATGATTCCGAATGTTGGCAACAACAAGAATTGTTCTTTGTTTCTAAATATCACCATTTCCAATTGGTTGATTGTTCGGTTTCCATTGTTCGCATTTATAATTATGGAATCGTGGCCATCCATCAAACGCACAACGCGAAACACTTTTACCCTCAAATTGGCCCGGTTCGCATTGTCTTGCATTTAATCGGTCCCAATAATAACAATTCGCGCATTGCTTTATTTCTATTGCCATTGCTTCAAACGTTCTTTGGCCGCATTTGGGTATTTTATTTTTGTTCATATTGCTTCAAGAATGTATCTTTGTCAACTACGAAAAATTGCCCGTTTTTGCCGGCGCAAATGTAATCCCCTTCCGCTACGTCTAAGAACACCGAACCATTGATGAAATGGAATGTTCCCGGGCATCCGGGGCAACGCGGTATGCGCATTTCGCCGCCACCCACGAATTTTTGCAACCTTTCCAAATCAGTTCGGGCAACCTGTATGGCCTTTATTTGCTCCAATGAACGGCAAAAGTCGTCCCCTACGGATAATTCCGGTTTCGCCTTGGTTCTTTCATCCCCATAGCAAAACGGCAATGATTCATTGGAAAAAGCAATGATAATTCCGCATTTGCATTCTTCCGGCTTGTCCTTGACATCCACGAACCGTTGCCCGACCCGGCCGGCAATCGCATCAATTACGGCCGAAACGAAATCCGGTTCGGGCCTTACGGAATAATCAACGATAATGCGGTAC
>JAZNBT010000043.1:0-11663 GCA_045587165.1 Alphaproteobacteria bacterium
TAATTAAGTGATAAAGCGTGTATAGAATAACTGAAAAGTAATTTGAAAGAAAGCGTTATGAAAAAAATATCTCCTGAATTTTCGTATGTTGTTGATGTTCGTCAAATTCCCGTCGCCGGTTTGACATTAAATCTGCAAGCCGATGAAATACAGCGTCAAGCGTTAGCTGACAGATTCGCCCTTCCGGCGATTAAGTCATTGACGGCAGATGTCACATTGACGAAAGTCAACAAAGATCGTGTTCGTGTAAACGGTGATTTTAATGCGGAAGTCGAACAAGTTTGTGTCGTTTCGTTGAAAACGTTCAATCAGAAGGTTCAAGATTGTTTCTGCGTCGTTTTTTCTCAAGAAGAGGGGGCCTCTCTGAAATTAAATGAAATTGATTTGGATATGGACGAAGAAGATGATGTTGAATTTTTGGAAAACGGAAAAATTGATGTCGGAGAATTGACTGCCGAGTATCTTTCTTTGGCTCTGGATCCTTTTCCTCATGCTCCGGATGCCGTTTTCCGGTCGGAAATCGTCCCCGAAACGCAAAAAAATGCGTTCAGTGTACTGGAAAAGCTAAAGTTTAAATAAAATTGCCTTGAAGTTTAGTAAAATTTTCTATATGACAGAGGTCTGGTACTTTCAGTTTTAAACTGAATGTAAAGACTAAACAGTTTTAAGAGAGTTAAAAAAAATGGCAACACCTCGTAGTAAAAAATCGAAATCCGCGCGTGATATGCGCCGTTCTCATTTGGCGCTGAATTCCAACGCTGTTATGGAATGCCCGAATTGCGGTGAAATCAAACGTCCTCATAACGTTTGCCCCAGTTGCGGCAGCTATAACGGCAAAGAAGTCGTTACCCAAAAAGCTGATAATAAATCCGAAGAATAAAACTTTATCGGAGATGCAAAGTGGAACGCTCTTCCCTTGTCATAGCTATTGACGCTATGGGTGGCGATAATGCTCCTGACAGTGTTATCGCCGGAGTAAAGTCGGCAGAACAGAAACATTCAGATGTTCGGTTTTTAATATTCGGCGACGAAACGAAGGTTCGTCCGTATATGGATAAGTATCGTTTGGATTCGAATCGTTATGAGTTCGTTCATACGCCGGATTATGTCGCATCTGATGAAAAACCGTCGTCGGCTGTCCGTAACGGACGCAAGTCGAGTTTGTGGTTGGCGATTGATTCCGTTAAAAAGGGAAATGCGGCCGCTGTCGTCAGCTCCGGAAATACCGGAGCCTTAATGGCGTTTTCCAAATTGATTTTGGGAACAATGCCGGGCATCCATCGTCCGGCCATCGTAACGATTCTGCCTACCCGTGAAAGCGAATGTGTCGTTTTGGATTTAGGGGCGAACGCTGAATGTGATGCCCGTAATTTGGTTGAATTCGCCATCATGGGAGAAGCGTACTGCCGCGCCGTGTTAAAACGTGAAAAACCGGCAATAGGATTGTTGAATATCGGATCGGAAGATATCAAAGGGCGTGATGAAATTCGTCAGGCGGCTCAGATTTTGCGTGATTCACCGATGTCCGACAGTTTTAAGGGGTTTGTTGAATCCGATGATATCGCTTTAGGATCCGTGGATGTTTTCGTTACCGACGGTTTTTCCGGAAATATCGCTTTGAAAGCGATTGAAGGAACGGCTCGTCTGATGGTTAATCTGTTAAAAGACGTCGCCTCCGGCTGCTTTGTTTCCAAATTGGGTTTTTTGCTTGCTATGCCGTCATTAAAACGGTTGAAGAAAAAAATGGATCCGGGGCGTTACAACGGCGCTATGTTGGTCGGATTAAAGGGGATTTCCATTAAAAGCCACGGCGGCGCCGATGCTTTCGGGTTTGCGAATGCGATCAATGTGGCTATCGATACCGTGCGTAACGAATTGGTCGGAAACATCGCCAAACAGTTGGAAACTGTTAAATTTTTAGATGAGGACAAAGAATAATGACACTGCGTTCCCGTATTATAGGTATCGGTTCTTTTTTGCCCGAACAGGTGAAAACAAACGACGATATGGCCAAAATCGTTGATACCAGCGATGAATGGATCGTTGAAAGAACCGGGATCCGTGTCCGTCATTTCGCCGATGAAGGAATGTCTTCGTCGGTTATGGCAGTTAAAGCCGCCGAACAAGCGTTGGCGGAAGCCGGATTGACGGGCGATGAGCTCGACCTGATAGTTTTGGGAACGGTGACGCCGGATAAAACTTTTCCGTCAACGGCCGTTTACGTGCAGGCCGCTTTAGGAATGAAACACGGTTGCGCTTTTGATGTTGTTGCCGCATGTTCCGGTTTCTTATATGCCCTGAAAATGGCGGATAACATGATTCGTATGGGACAGGCGAAAAACGCTTTAGTCGTTGGCGTTGAAACGTTATCTCGCATTACCGATTTTACGGATCGTAATACGTGTGTCTTATTCGGAGACGGAGCCGGTTGTGTCGTCTTGCAGGCGCAGGAAGGAAACGGAACGGTCGCGGATCGCGGCGTTTTGGATACCTTGATTTATTCTGACGGTTCTTATGCTCCGGAATTATGTTCTACAGGCGGTCCGTCGACAAATCACGATGTCGGTTATATTACAATGAACGGTCGTGAAGTTTTCCGTCATGCCGCCGTCCATATGACAGAGGCTTCTTTGGCTGTTTTGGAAAAGAATGGCGTTTCTTTGGCTGATGTCGATTGGTTGATTCCCCATCAGGCTAACAGCCGTATCTTGGAAGCCACGGCTAAACGATTGGGAATTCCGATGGAAAAGGTGATTTCAACCGTCGGTTTGCATGCGAATACTTCTGCGGCCTCGATACCTTTGGCTTTGGCAGAAGGCGTTAAGTCCGGATTGGTTCAGAAAGGGCAACTTTTACTGTTACCCGGTATGGGGGCCGGCTTTACGTGGGGCGCCAGCCTGATTCGCCTGTGATTTTTTAGGCTTTCTTTCGAAAAATTAATAAAACCTTGAAAATTTTATAAAAGTTTTTTACCCTTGATTCTGTGTTGAGGTAAGGGAGAGGCTTTTTATGTCAAATGCTGAGACTAAAAATATTACGCGCGCTGAATTGGCGGAAGCCGTTTATCACGAAGTCGGTTTGTCATTAAATGAATCCGCGAAGCTTTTGGATCAAGTGTTGGAAGAAGTTTCCAAAGTTCTGGAAAAAGGGGAAACGGTAAAGCTGTCTTCTTTCGGATCTTTTGTTGTACGCAGTAAAAAAATGCGCATGGGACGAAATCCCAAAACAGGAGTGGATGTCCCGATTTCTCCGCGTCGGATTTTATCGTTTCATCCGTCTCATATTCTGAAAAAACAAGTTAATGAAAAGAAATAACCAAAATGGAAGAAGAAACGGAAAACGCTGATTTATTTGATAAAAAAGCGGAAAGAGCTTTTCGGACAATTTCAGAAGTTTCGGCGGAATTAAATGTTCCGGCTCATGTGTTACGCTTTTGGGAAAAGAAATTTTCGGAAGTGGCTCCCGTTCAGCGAGCGGGCGGCAGACGGTATTATCGTCCGGAAGATATCGCTTTGTTGAAAAAAATTGAGTATCTGCTGCATAAAGAAGGGTACACAATCAAAGGAGTGCAAAAGTTGTTAAAGGACGGTACGATAAACGCTGTTGTCGAAAGCCGTCAAAAAGGAACGGAAACGTCGACCGAAACCCCGATCGTTCAAACGGACGAAGACGGGAACCCCATAGAACCTAAACCGGAATTGGACAGCGTGATTTCCGAACTGGAAGAAATCAGCGCTTTATTAAAAAAGGCGGTTTAAATAAAGATTTATGCTTGCTTTTCAAAAACAAGCGTATTATATTCCCTTCTGCATTGTCGGAGCGTGGCGCAGTCTGGTAGCGCACTTGTATGGGGTGCAAGGGGTCCCGAGTTCGAATCTCGGCGCTCCGACCAATAAAAAACGGAAGTTGATTCTTCCGTTTTTTTATTTTTGAATACGCTTTTGCCTGTTGTAAGTGTTGCAGATGTATTCAATTTGTGAGAAAAACAGCCAATTGAAAGACGTACCTTCTAAGCAGACGAATAAACATAAGGCGAATGTATGATAGATATTTTTTCAGTATTCACTTTAATCGGCGGATTGGCTTTTTTCCTTTACGGAATGTCGCAGATGTCGCAGGGATTGGAAAAAATCGCGGGCGGTAAGCTGGAGCAGCTTTTAAAGAAGATGACTTCAAATCTTCTTAAAAGCTTCGCTTTCGGTGCTTTTATAACAGCCGTCATTCAATCTTCCTCCGCATTAACCGTTATGTTGGTGGGGCTGGTCAATTCGGGGATAATGAAGCTGTCTCAAACCGTCAGCGTGATTATCGGTGCTAATGTCGGAACAACAATCACGGCTTGGGTGCTCAGTTTGACGGCTATTCAGGATAAAGCCGGTTTGTTCTTTAAATTTTTAAAGCCTGAATCGTTTTCGCCCGTTTTCGCTTTTGTCGGCGTAATCATGATAATGGCGTCTAAAAGCAATAAAAGAAAAAGCGCCGGTTCCGTTCTGATAGGTTTTGCCATTTTGATGACGGGAATGATGTTTATGTCGGAATCCATGGCGCCGTTGTCCGACGTCCCGCAATTCAAAAATATGATGACGGCTTTTTCCAATCCGGTTTTGGGCATGATTGCAGGGCTGGTCGTTACGATGATCATTCAAAGTTCGTCGGCGTCCGTCGGTATTCTGCAGGCGTTGTCATTGAGCGGAAGCGTCACTTGGGCCGCGGCAATCCCCATAATTTTAGGCCAAAATCTGGGAACGTGCGTTTCCGCTTTGTTGGCAAGCATCGGTGTCAATATTAACGCCAAAAGAGTGGCCGGCGTTCATGTTATTTTTAATATCTTGGGTGTTTGTATCTTTATATCGGTTTTGTTGTTTATGCAGACGGTTTTAAAACCTGAATTTTTAAGTACTGATATAAATCCGTTCGGCATCGCCGTTTTTCATACGATTTTCAATGTTTCCGCCGCGATAATATTGCTGCCGTTTTCTAGATTTATTGAAAAGCTCGCCGTTAAGTTTATTTCTGAAAATAAATCCGAAGCGAACGAAACGGTCTTTCTTGATGAAAGATTGTTGTTATCGCCGACGCTTGCCATCTCGGAATGTTTCAAAAAAACGTTGGAGATGGGAGACGTGTCTAAATACAACTTTATAAATGCCTCTAAAATGCTGAAAACTTTCAGACCGAGAATGGCTGAAGAAATTGAAAAAAACGAAATCAAATTAGATTCTTACGAAGATAAGCTGGGCGCTTTTCTGGTGAAGGTTTCAAGCAAGAATTTATCAGTGAAAGAGGGAAATAAAGTATCGCAATTGTTGCTTACGATAGGGGAGTTTGAAAGAATCGGAGATCACGCGTGCGGTATTTTAAAAGTGGCTCAAAAGTTTAACGATTCTGAAAGCAAATTGTCTCAAGAAGCCGTTGACGAACTGAAAATCATCGTCAGCGCGGTCGAAAAAATATTTGATATGGCTTTTGACGTTTATAAAACGGACGATTTGTCCCTTGCCAAAAAAATCGAACCTTTGGACGCCGTAATCAAAAAAGACGTGCGCAGAGCCAAAAACAACCATGTTCAAAGATTGAAGGCGGGCTTGTGTTCCATCGATACGGGATTTCTATTTTCCGATTTGTTGACGGATTTAAGAAGAATTTCCGCGCATTGTTCAAATATATCAATGAGCGTAATTCAGCTTCATAACGCCAAATTCGCCAAACATAAATACAGCCACAGAAATAAAGAGGAAGATACTGATTTCAACCTTGAATATAAGGACTATAAATCAAAATACGGCGTAAATAAAAATTACAAGGTTTAACGACCGCTTATTCGTTCCACAGCCAAGCCGCGCCTCTGACGCCGCTGGAATCGCCGTGAACGGCCTTTTTCAGCTGCGTTAAAACCGTATCGGAAAAAACGTACTTCGGCCATAACTTCGGCACTGTCGTATAAAGCCGGTCTATATTTGACATGCCGCCGCCTAAAACAATGACATGCGGGTCGATAATATTGATAACGGCCGCCGTCGCTTTGGCCAATCGATCCTCATAAGTTTGAAATATCTTTTCCGCCGTCGAATCGCCGTTGTTCATATCTTCGATAATTTCCGGCGCCGTTTTTGATTTGCCTGTCAAACGGAGATATTCCTTGGCGAATCCCGGTCCGGACAAAATGGTTTCTATACAGCCGCTGTGTCCGCAATAACAAGGGTATTCGGCTGCGTCTCTTTCATCCAATTCCGGCAGCCGGTTATGACCCCATTCTCCGCATATGGCATTGGCTCCCTGCATCAGACGGGTGTTGACGACGATTCCCGAACCGACGCCCGTTCCCAAAATAACCGCCCATACAATGGACTGTCCCGCTCCGGCGCCGTCGGTTGCTTCGGATAAGGCTAAACAGTCGGCGTCATTGGCGACGCGAATCGGCCGCTCAAGCGCCTGAGCCGTGTCTTTGTCAAAAGGTTTGCCGTTCAGCCAAGTCGAATTTGCGTTTTTAATCAATCCGGTCGACGGCGATATCGCTCCGGGCATTCCGATACCGACGGTTCCCGTCTCGTGTAATTCTTTTTCCGCCGTTGAAACTAAAGAACATATGCTTTGAATGACGCCTTCGTAAGAACGCTCGGTCGGGATTCTCCGCCGATAAATGATTTCTGAATTATTCTGTCTGAGTGCGGCGATTTCGGTTTTCGTACCGCCTAAATCAATGCCAAATCGTAAAGTCATTTTTCCCCTCAAGCGATAATGTCAGGCAGAAGCATATTTTCCAGTCTGGCGATTTCATCTTTTAACGCTAATTTTTGTTTTTTCAGGCGTTGAACGCGAATCTGATCGATTCCCGTTTGCTGAATTAACGCCTTGATTAAAGAATCCAGCTTCTTGTGTTCCGTTTTCAGGCTGTCCAAACGTTGTTTGATTTTGTTTTGAGCCGGAGAATCCATAGTATTACAGCCTTTGTTAAAAAAAATATCCGAATTGTTCATTTTAGACTAGCAGAAAAGTCAAAAAAAAGGTATTGCTTTCAGTGCAAAAGAAATATGTGGTTAATTCTTAGGAGTTTTTAAAATGCCGCAAATCAAAAGAATTGGTGTTTTAACAAGCGGCGGCGACTGTGCCGGTTTGAACGCTGTTATTCGTGCTGTTGTCCATCGTGCAATTTGGACATACGGTTGGGAAGTCTACGGTATCTTGGACGGTACGGACGGTTTGACTTTCCGTCCGCTGCGTTACCGTAAAATGTCGGTAGCCGATTTCCACGCGCCGTATGCTCGTCTGGGCGGCACAATGTTGGGAACGATTAACAAGGGAAGTCCCTTTGCTCATCCGATGCCGGACGGTTCCACAAAAGATTTGACCGAAGATTTCGGGGCAGGGTGCCGTGAATTGGGATTGGACGCGTTGGCCGTTATCGGCGGTGACGGATCCATGGCGATTGTTTCGCGTTTGTGCCGCGGTGCGGGCGTGACTATGGTCGGTATTCCTAAAACGATTGATAACGATACCCCGATTACGGAACACTCCGTCGGTTTCTCAACGGCTCGTGACGTTTGTGTCGAAGCTTTGGATCGACTGGATTCGACGGCTTCTTCTCACCATCGCGTGATGATTTGCGAAGTTATGGGGCGTGATGCCGGACATGTTGCATTGCATTCCGCGATTGCCGGCGGAGCCGATGTTTGCCTGATCCCCGAAGTTCCCTATACGCTGGAAGGTGTTGTTCGCAAATTGCACTTGGTTCGTGAACAGGGACGGGATCACGCTTTGGTCGTTGTTGCCGAAGGGGTGAAAACGCCTGAGGGACAGAACATTTCCGTCGCGCAGGTTGACGGTGTTCGTTATGGCGGTATCGGCCAGTATTTGAGTGCTCGTTTGAATGAAATCGATCCGCGTTTCTCAACACGCGTTACCGTTTTAGGGCACGTTCAGCGTGGCGGTGTTCCTGCCGCTCATGACCGTTTGGCTGCCTCTTGTTTCGGTGTCCATGCCGTTGATGTGTTGGCTCAAGGTAAAACCGATCGTATGGTTGTTTGGAAAAGCGGTACGATTACCGATGTCGGTTTGGACGAAGTTGCCGCGATCGGAACGGCAAAAGTCGATCCGAACGGTATGGTCGTAAAGACAGCCCGCGGTTTGGGTATGTATATCGGCGAATAACGATTTTGTATTCTTTTTATCGGGGAAGAAAGCCCTTCTTCCCCGATTTTTATTTTTCTTTCAAATAGTTTTGAAAAGAGATATACTAAAAACAGTTTTTTTAATTCTATTTTGTGGAGGTATCGCATGAAGGAAGAATCAGCTCATTTGCAGGCCTTAAAAGCAAAGCATGCTGCTTTGGATGAGGAAATTGCAAAAGAAATGGCTCGTCCGTTACCTGATGAAACGGCTATTTCCAATCTGAAACGTCAAAAATTAAAATTGAAAGAAGAAATTGAAGCGGAATCTGCTTCGTAATCGTATTTTTTTACAGTTTTCAATGCCGTTTTCTCTTTGAGAAACGGCATTGTTTTTTAGGAATTAAAGCTTCAGGGGTAAATAAAGGGTTTTTCCCGTATGTGTAATGACTGCCCATTCTATTTCGCCGTAACTGTAATGCCACCATTCCGGAAAATAGTTTACAAAACCGGCCTGTTCCATCGCATGAAATAAAATCAGTCTGTTTTCTTTTTGTCGGTCGGTCAGGATATCGCTGTTCGGGAAAGTTTCGGTCATCGGGTTAAATTCCTGATATCTTGTCCCCATATCCAATTCGTTTCCCTCGGCGTCGCACAACGTTAAATCTATTGCCGCACCTGACTGGTGGCCGCTTCCCTGCTTATAGGGGTTTGCTATGAATACGTTTGCTTTTTCTTCTATTTCCGTTGTGGCTGCATAAGGATAGCGTTTTTGAAAATCGGAAATAATTCTGTCCCAAAAGAAAACCTGTCTTTCCATCGGACGATACAGTTCAAATACTTTAAAAAAAATGCCTTTAGGCACAAAAGACTTTGCCTGTCGCAACATATCATAGATTTTTTGCCTGACAACAAAGTGTTTGCACTGCGTCGTGTCCAGAAAAACGTTTTTGGCATCATCAAAAACCAAACGGGGCGGCGTCTCTGTTTCAATTAAATCGCATAACAAAGATTCGTTGCCGACCGTATGAACGACTTGCATTTTAACGTCCTGAATACGCTTGCTTTAATAGACCGATTTGAGTGGCTTTTTGGTTTTCTTCTCTGGTTTTTGATGCATATTTGATGTCCATCGCCGAAAAAGAACACATGATTTCACTGTCTAATCTGTCCGCATCGATACACAGATCGTTGATTGTGTATTTTTTATTGATGATGGAAGCTTTTTTTGTTTTTAAAGCCGATTCCGGCACATTGGAAACATCGCAGTTTAACAATCCCATTGAAATTCTGCCGACGATGGGGGCTTCGTACATTTGATCCCCGTCGGAAAAGAATACTTTTCCTTTGTTACTGAGACTTCTGGGGATTCCGTTACTGTAACCGATGCCTAAAACGGCGATTTTTGTATCTTTTTGAGCCGTAAAGGTAGCTCCATATCCGACGGTATCGCCTTTTTTAATTTCTTCTACTTGTAAAAGAGGGGCTTCAATCGTCATGACAGGCTCTAAATCCAGTTTACCCGGCCATACGTTAATGCCGCACAAAGCTGCGCCGGAGCGGATCTGAGAAATTTTTGCTTCGCCGTTGTTAACCATCATGGCATCCAAAGCCAGACTGCCCGGAATGCCTTCAAAATGTTTCAGCATTTTTTTATAAACATCAAACTGATGTTTGTTTTGTTTTTGAACTGCAGGGTCTGATTGGTCGTCACCGGCACACGATAAATGCGACATGACCAACGACACTTTGTTGGCGCGCAGTCTTTCCGGTGTTAAAAGATCCCAGTCTTCTTCTTTGAAACCAAGACGATTGAAACCGGTTTCAATATTGATAATGCACCCGATATCGGAATTTTTCGATTTGTCGTTTTCCCAAATGTTTAATTGTTCGGGATTGTTAATGACCGGTGTCAGCCGTGCCGCTCTGAACAAGGGCATCGTCTGTTCCGTCGGGCCGTTTAAGACGTTGATCTGAATATCCGGAAACTTTTTGCGGACATCAGCTCCTTCTTTAGGCGTGGAAACGTAGAAATTTTTACAACCGCATTCGCGTAAAGCCTTGACCATTTCCAAAGCCCCCAATCCGTAAGCGTTTGACTTGACGACAGGACAGACTTCCGCTCCGTTTGCTTTTTTCAAAAGCTCTTTATAGTTATGTTTGACGGCATCTAAATCGACGCTCATTTGAGGTTGGGAAATTTCTTCATTTTCCATTTTTTATCTTCCGCATCTTTCGGGCAACATCGCGACAACGACACTTGTATTTTCAACCGCCGCCGCATTTTTATTTTCGTTCTTTTTGTTTTTGTGATTGTAAAAATCGTCTTTTGTAAGTTTCAATAACAATCTGGGTTCGTCACCGTATTTTCTTGTTTCACCGTAAACCTTCATGCCGATGCTTTGTAAAACGGCCAAAGAGGGTTTGTTTTCGGGATGTACGGTTGCGTTAACATATTCATATCCCAATTTTTCAAAGAATATCTTTCCGGTTACACCACGCATGGCTTCGGTGACATAACCTTTACCCTGATGAGCGGGGCTGAGGAAATACCCCATGTCCGCCAAGCCCATTTGCCCGCCCCAATCTTCCGTCCCTAACGGGGTCAATTCACCGACGATAAATCCGATCATTTTGTGCGGAGCGGATTTTTCCGTAATTGCCAATCCTAACGTTTTTCGAGGGGTCTCTTGTTGCTGAGCAATGGCATCCTTACAAAATTTGGCGGCGTCTCCGCTTTTTTGCAAAGCATAATACGGTCTGTTGTCCGGATTCGCGGCAATATCCCGTCTGATTTGTTCCAAAGAAAAAACATCGGCTGAAGTAATTTCTCTGATAAGCAGATTTTTTGTCAAAATATGTAAGTTTTTCATTCTTCTCTCAATCTCAAAATATAATTATTTTTCGAAAAATACACTCTTTTTTCGCTAAGGTCAAATGTTTATGATCAAGAGAGGCTTTATTTATAGTTTTTTGAAAAAGTTTTTTTCATCATATAAAAACAAATATAAAACGGTGTGACAGAAAAATAAAAAGCCTCCGATAAACGGAGGCTTTTTTCTTTGTTTTATTTGGAATTACATCGCCTGAGAAACAGCTACGGCAACGGCGACGGAAGCACCGACCATCGGGTTGTTGCCCATACCGATTAAGCCCATCATTTCGACGTGAGCCGGAACGGAAGACGATCCTGCGAACTGAGCATCACCATGCATGCGGCCCATCGTGTCCGTCATACCGTAAGAAGCGGGACCCGCGGCAACGTTGTCCGGATGCAGCGTACGACCGGTACCGCCACCGGAAGCAACGGAGAAATACTTCTTGCCGTTTTCAATGGCCCACTTTTTATACGTGCCGGCAACCGGATGCTGGAAGCGTGTCGGGTTGGTCGAGTTTCCGGTAATGGAAACGTCAACGCCTTCTTTCGCCATGATGGCAACGCCTTCGGATACGTCGTCAGCGCCGTAGCAGCGAACTTTCGCGCGGTCTCCGTTGGAGAAAGCTTTTTCTTTTACGATGTTCAATTCGCCGGTTTTGTAGTCATATTCCGTTTCTACG
>JAZNBT010000044.1:0-2953 GCA_045587165.1 Alphaproteobacteria bacterium
GAAAATAAATTGTGCGACGGAAAAAATTGTATTGGATTACATTAAGTTTGAGTTTTTGATTCAGAAAATCAATCAATATAAAAAAGGAACTTCGGAGTTTGATCATGTTTTAAAACATGAGCTGACTCACGTTTCTTTGTATGAAGGAGTCGCTAAAAAATTTTACAAGCCGATGGCTGCCGCAGTTTTGCTGCGTTTTGAAAAATCGTTGGCGGAAAAACAGAATTGTTTTCAAGTTCAGGCAGACGTCTATCGTGTTTTCAGCCAGTATGTTGCTCAGATGATTGAAGAAGCCCGAAAGCAAAATGAATTGATAGACGGTGAAGAAAACTACGCGTATCAATGGGAACAAGTTCGTCGAAAAAAAATGAAAAACGCAAAGGAATATGTTGTTTCCTCAGCGTCACCTCATCGTAATCGGGTGAAAGAAAATCGTAAAGATATCAGCTCAAAACAGGAAAACAGGCGGGAAAACATAAAAAAAACAACGGCGGTTGTGGCCGAAATTCCTTTAAAACAACAGAAGAACGGTTCCGAAACATTGGCTGCTGCACAAAAAAATGTAACCGTCGTTCGTCAAAATGTCGATATGTCTCCAAAAACGGATTTGATGTCGTCTGTTTTGCAAATGTTTGAAAATAAATATACGAAGGTGCGTCTTGTTGATAGCGCGCATGAAAGGGAAAATAAAAACCGTCAGCCCGTCGTGTCCCGAAATGAGAAAAAAACATCTCAAAACAAGCCCGCTCCGGAAAAGAAAACGCTCGTTGCAGGGAAAATGGAACGGCAACAGCCTGTCGTATCTCAAAATGAAACGGAAACCGTAAAAGAACAGCCCGTTTCTGAAGTGCAAAAAACCGTTATGGGAAAAACGGATAAATATTATATCGATATGATTAAGCGTGTTTTCTTAAAAATAGCGAATGAATTCGAATGGGATAAAAAAGCTGATAATATCTTGAAGAATATAAAAAACAGGTATGAATATCTGGTTTCTCAAAGCGACGATTCCGCTTTAAAGAAAACAAAAGAAACCGAAACGTCAAAATGAAATAGCTTTTTGATATGATTTTGTTATAATGCTCTGCAAATTTTTTATGCAGGTGTTTATGGTATTAGCCCCTTATGCAACGCTGGCCGAAAAAACACGCGGCAGGCTTTATCCCGAAAAGGAAGCCCCGTACCGGACGTGTTTTCAACGCGACAGGGATAGAATTATTCATTCCGAGGCTTTCCGCCGTTTGGAATCAAAAACGCAGGTCTTTGTTTATCACGAAGGAACCAGCTTACGTACCCGTTTGACCCATTCACTCGAAGTGTCGCAGATTACGCGTTCGTTATGCCGTATGTTGGGATTGAATCGGGATTTGGGCGAGGCTTTGGCGTTGGCACATGATTTGGGGCATACGCCGTTCGGTCATGCCGGAGAAATGGCATTAAACGAATGTATGCAGGATTACGGCGGTTTTGACCATAATGCCCATTCTTTAAAAATCGTTACAAAACTGGAACAAAAATATCCGCGTTTTGACGGAATTAATTTGTCTTGGGAAACGTTGGAAGGTCTTGTAAAGCATAACGGGCCTTTGATCGGGGAAGGTAAAAAGCCTTTGCCGTTGGAAATCGCAGAATACAATTCCGTGCAGGATTTGAAATTGGACGGTTTTCCCGGAGCCGAAGCACAAATCGCTTCTTTAGCCGACGATATTGCATACTCCAATCACGATACGGACGACGGATTGAAAACCGGTTTGATTTCCGTGGAAGAAATGGCTCAGGTTTCTTTCTTTAAACGGCATTACGAACAGGTCAGAAAAGAATATCCGGTGATTGAACATTCCAGAATCGTGGCCGAGACAGTGCGTCGTATGATCAACGACATGATTTTGGATGTAGCCGATACGTCACGCAAAAATTTGCAGGAAATGAAACCTCAAAACGTTGAAGATATTCGCAATGCCGGTCATGCCGTGATTTCTTTTTCCGAAGAAATGAAAGAACAAATGAAAAACCTTAAAGGTTTTTTGTTCCCGAATATGTATCGTCATTACAAAATCAATCAAATGACCAGTAAAGGCAAACGTATTGTCAGAGATTTGTTTTCTTTGTTGTTTGCCGAAAATAACATTTTACCGCCGCAATGGCAGTTGAAAGCCCGCCTGTGTCCGCAAACAGCGGAAGGGCAAAAGCAAAAAGCCCGTTTGATCGCGGACTTTGTCGCCGGACTGACGGATGCGTCCGCCATAGAACTGCATACACGGCTTTTTGATCCGCAAGTGAGACTTTAAATCATGAACATCTTTACTCAAATCAGAAACAACATAATTGAAACTCTGGAAACCTTGGAAAAAGCAGGGAAAATTCCGGCAGGTTTAAATACGTCGCGTTTGGTTGCCGAGCCGCCCAGAGACGCAGCGCATGGAGACGCGGCGACGAATGCCGCGATGGTTTTAGCCGGACAAGCCGGTATGAAGCCGCGGGAATTCGCCGAAATTTTGGCTGAGGAATTAAAAAGTCTGCCGATCGTTGATGCCGTTGAAATCGCCGGTCCGGGGTTTGTCAATCTGCGTTTGTCAAAGACGTTTTGGGATAATTGCCTGAAAGAAATCCTTGAAAAAGGAGACTCTTTCGGTTCTTCCGATATGGGTAAAGGGCAAAAGAAAAACGTAGAATTCGTTTCAGCCAATCCGACGGGACCGATGCATATCGGCCACAGCCGCGGGGCGGTTTTCGGCGATGCGTTGGCGTCTTTGTTGGAAAAGGCGGGATATGAGGTTACACGCGAATATTACATTAACGATGCCGGGGCGCAGGTCGATGTTTTGGCGCGTTCGGTTTTTTTGCGTTATAAAGAGGCTTTGGGCGAAGATATCGGACAAATTCCCGAAGGATTGTATCCCGGTGATTATTTGATTCCCGTCGGCAAAGAATTGGCGGATCAGGACGGAAAAAA
>JAZNBT010000045.1:0-50925 GCA_045587165.1 Alphaproteobacteria bacterium
CCGCTTGGCCTCCGACTTATATTGTTATTTATGTGCTTCCTGATATAATTTTTTTTGATATAAAAAATAATGTCTCATCGCCTGTCATTCAGATCAAGCAAACCGAAATTTTTTTTCACTTTTGTTTGACTCTTTATAACGAAAAGATCAGTATGGATAACTTAATATAGTTATTTTTTATGAGGATTTCATGAAAAACATCTGTTGTTTTTTGTTTTTGTCTGTCTTGTGTCTGACATGTTGTCCGGCATCAGCCAGCGAAGCCGATCTGGTTTTACCCGATTTGGCTTACAGCTTTGAATTATTCGGAAAAACAATGACCGGAAAAGGATTATTGTCAATCGGCATGATCGTCTGTTTTCTGGGTATGGCTTTCGGTTTGGGCGAATATATACGCATTAAAAAATTGCCCGTTCATAAAGCTATGGAAGACGTATCGGTTTTAATTCACAAAACATGCGATACTTATTTGTTTCAACAGATCAAATTGTTGTGTGTATTGGAAATCGTTATCGGAGCCTGCCTGTTTTATTACTTTTATTTTTTACGCGATTTTCCTTTAATGCGCGTCGGGGTCATTTTTCTGTGGTCTTTATTGGGAATTGCCGGATCTGTCGGTGTGGCGTGGTTCGGAATCATTATTAACAACTGGGCGAACTGCCGCACGGCGTTTGCCGCTTTGCGAGGGAAACCGGACGAAGTTATGGCTTTGCCTTTACGTTCGGGCATGTCGATCGGCGTATTATTGATTTGCGTTGAATTGGTTTTAATGTTGGTAATCCTTTTATATGTTTCCCCCGAAGATGCCGGTTCCTGCTTTATCGGATTTGCCATCGGCGAATCGTTAGGTGCTTCCGTCTTACGCATCTGCGGAGGTATTTTTACCAAAATTGCCGACATCGGCTCGGACCTGATGAAAATTTTCTTTAACATCAAAGAAGATGACGCCCGCAACCCCGGTGTGACAGCGGACTGTACAGGTGATAATGCCGGCGATTCCGTCGGGCCAACGGCAGACGGTTTTGAAACATACGGAGTGACAGGCGTCGCGCTGATTACATTTATTGTATTGGCCGTCGGAATGACTTTAAACGCGGACGGTTCAACGACATTGATGCCGGGCGGATTATCCATACAAGCGACATTAATCGTTTGGATTTTTGCCATGCGTATTTTGATGATCGTCACGTCCGTATTGGCTTACGCTCTGAACATGAAACTGTATAAATTATTTATGGGTAAAAAGTTCAATTTTGAACTGCCTTTGACAATGTTGGTCTGGTTAAGCTCAATCCTGTCTATCGGCGTAACCTACGGCGTCAGCTATTTGTTGTTATCAAATTACGGTGATGGTCTGTGGTATAAACTGTCAACGATAATCAGTTGCGGAACGTTATCCGCGGCATTAATTCCGGAATTAACGAAGGTCTTTACGTCTTCCAATTCAAAGCACGTTCGCGAAGTCGTCAATGCCGGCCGTGAAGGAGGAGCGTCTCTGTCCATTTTATCAGGTTTGGTCGCCGGTAATTTCAGCGCATTCTGGAAAGGCATGACATTTACGGCCTTAATGCTTGTCGCTTATTGGACAGCCTCTCAAGGTCTGGGTGAAATTATGATCTACCCGTCGATTTTTGCTTTCGGTCTGGTGGCATTCGGCATGCTCAGCATGGGACCCGTCACAATCGCCGTTGACAGCTACGGTCCGGTCACGGATAACGCCCAATCGGTATTTGAATTATCGCAAATTGAACAAATTCCGAATATTGCCGAAGAAATCAAATCGACATACGGCTTTGAACCTGATTTCGAAAAAGGGAAATATTATCTGGAAGAAAACGATTCCGCCGGAAACACCTTTAAAGCAACGGCGAAACCCGTTTTAATCGGAACGGCCGTTATGGGTGCGACGACAATGATCTTTTCGATTATCTTGATGTTGAATCTGGAATTAAGCCTTCTGGATCCGCGCGTTTTAATCGGACTGGTTGCCGGCGGAGCTATTATTTACTGGTTCTGCGGAGCATCGATTCAGGCGGTAACGGCCGGCGCTTATCGTGCCGTTGAATACATTAAAGACAATATTCATCTGGAAAATACGGATAGAGCCTCTTTAACGGATTCAAAAGCCGTCGTCCGTATTTGCACGACGTACGCACAAAACGGTATGGTCAATATTTTCGGAGCTTTATTCTCCTTCACATTGGCATTTGCCTGCTTTGATCCGACATTCTTTGCCAGCTATTTGGTATCGATTGCTATTTTCGGATTGTATCAGGCGATCTTTATGGCGAATGCCGGCGGCGCGTGGGACAACGCTAAAAAGTTGGTTGAGGTCGACATGCACGAAAAAGGAACGGATTTACACGCTTCAACGGTTGTCGGTGATACGGTCGGCGATCCGTTCAAAGATACGTCTTCAGTCGCTTTGAACCCGATCATTAAATTTACGACATTGTTCGGCTTGTTGGCCGTCGAAATTGCCGTATCGTCACAAGAAACGGCAATCTGGATCGGTGGAGTATTATTGCTTGCCGCGATCTATTTTACGATCAGATCATTCTACGGCATGCGTATTCCGGTCGATATAAAAGACTAATCAATAAAAAAGCCTTCCTTTCGGAAGGCTTTTTTATTCCACTAATTCAAACCCGTTATCATCGAAACAAAAATGAAACGGACGTCCGTGAGGAACGGCATACAGTTTCAATCCGAACATCAATACAAAACATCTGACAACAGCACTGTGTGCGGAAATACCGATAACGGTATAATCATTTTCCGCAGCGATTTTTTTCAGTGTACGGAATATGCGTTGCTGAATTTGCCGTTTTGTCTCCCCTCCTTCAAAACAGATGTCCATATGTTCTTCTTCCAAACTTTGCCAAGCCGGTGCGATATCCGGGAACAACCGATGAATTTCTTCTTTGGTTTTACCTTCTGCCGCACCGAAACAGCCTTCAATCAGTCCGTCTTCTATTTTTACCGGAGCGTTTAAAACGTCTGCAACGATCTGCGCCGTCTGCACAGCCCGCTGTAAAGGAGAAGAGAAAACAGCCTGTATTCCGGAAGAAATCAATTCCAACGCCAACTGCCGCGCCTGATCAATTCCCGTTTCATTTAACGGAACATCTATTCCGCTGCCTTGCCAACGCCGAGCCAAATTCATATCGGTTTGACCATGGCGAAAAACATAAAAATCTTTTTTCACGAAAAATCCTTTGCTTTTGACTCCTTCCGTAAAGGATATGACTTTTTAGCCGAAAGGAGCAAGGATGAAAACGTTTTTCCCTTCAAAAGATGAAACGCTTTATAAACAAAAAGCCGTCGTTATTTCAAGATTTCGCCATGTTATTCTACAGACTGTATTTTTTCATTAAGGATACTGCCATGTACGATATTGACCGCCCTCGATTTATATTAATCGCTCTGTTAAAAGAATTTATTCGAGAAACCGAACACAATTTGGCTTATTTTTTTGCGTTGTTGGTTTTTCTGCTGACATTTCTGTTGGCTTTGTTCGGACAGGACGTTTTATATACGGGCATGACAGGCGTGTTGTGTCTGTTTTTGATCAAAATAAGAGATATTATCGAAGGCTTCAGGGACTTATCCTCTTATAAACGTTCCGTTCGTAAAAAAACGGATGATATGAATACCGCAGATACAGCCGGACAAATTCTCAGTGACATGCAACATTTTTATTCGGCGTTTGATGATGCCGCCATTACCGTTATGGAAAAAGAGTTCCCGTCACGCTTTAATGAAAAGAAACAACCGTCAACGACAGAAAGACCGAATTTGCTGTCTTATCTGCAAACCTGTTGGAAAATAATCGAAACGATTTGCCTTTTTTTTCCTGATCGTCCGTTGCGACCGGAAACAAAAAGATCTTTACGAAGAATGACAGCGGCAGCGCAAAAATACATACTGCATTATCTACAAAAAAAATACGCTTTGACAAAAGAAGAAATCTCGCTGATTGAGAAAAATTTCTCTCGGAAAACGATGGATGATTTTTTATTTCAAACACAGTTGGAAGCTGTCGGCATAGATGAAACAGCCGCCCGAACAACAGTCAAAATCGCCGAAATTTTGAGAAAAATACGATCTTATATTTCTTTTTCAGACAC
Organism: Alphaproteobacteria bacterium; assembly: GCA_045587165.1. Lineage (GTDB taxonomy): Bacteria > Pseudomonadota > Alphaproteobacteria > CAAGCB01 > CAG-977 > UBA11549. The sequence continues at coordinate 4,131 of JAZNBT010000045.1, forward strand.
AAAGAAACAAGCAGTTTCCGCATTACCGGAACAAGAAACATCGGACAAAACAAAAAACGTTTAATACCAGGAAAGACCGCCTTTTTCACGTTTTAAAAAACCGAACCATTCACCGACCTGTTCGCCTTTGATATCGGATAAAATAAACATCACGCTTAACGCTTTATCTTCAGAACGGTCATCATTTTTTATAGGAACTTCTCCTAATTCAATATCTAAAACATAATCATACAAAACGGATCCGTCCGTCATCCATAAGGATTCCGTATTCATCAATTCATGTTCAACCGCTTCGTGAACGATCGCCGGACGTACCTGCGCCGTCGGATGATAATTTAAGACATCACGCAAAGCGACTTTAACACGCTCGGGCTTGTTCTGGAAAATTTCGGCCTGTAACATATCCCTGATCACGCGATACGACAGCAGAATATAATCCTGATCCAAAGGCCCCGCACCTTTTTTCAAACGCAAATATGTCATATAATCCGCAACGTCTTCACGCCGCAAATCCGCATCAGATTTAAGGATGCCGCCCCGTTTTGCGTTAATTGTCTGTTCGGCCGCACAGGAAAAAAGAAACAATGCCGAAAAAATAAAAACCCCTGTTTTAAAAAAACACTTCATTGTTTTTTCCTTTTTCAGCCGCCAAAAATCAGAAAGTCGAACCGTTATAACCCCATAAAATACCGGGAACGGAAGCAAATTCGATATAAACGCGATTACCCGGCACTTTCAAACGGGATTCAACCATTTTTGTTAAAGCTTCCGACAATAACGGTACCTGTTCTTTGGTCATCCCGACACTTTTCATTTCCATATACACCGTCGGCATGGTCGTCCCGGCGAACACCATATGTTCGTTGGCACAAACATTAACCATAACATAGCTTTCAGGTTTTCCGGTCGTTTCGGCGACAACACGGGAAGCATGATTTAACAAAGCCAAAATTGTTGTTTTTTCCAAATCAAGATTGGTTTTAATCATTAAAAACGGCATAAACAAATCCTCCATAAAACTTTACGGCAAAGTGTAACGCCTTGTTTTCTTTTATACAACCACTTTTAATGTAAAAAAGGAATGAAAGACTTTGCGATCATTCCTTTTTTTTATCCCTATTCGACAACCGTTTCAGGCGTTGCAACCTTGCGTCGGCGATTTGAATATCGCCGACGCGGTTTCTTCACCGATTTTTCTTCATGATCGGTTTCCGGTGCAGGCAATGCTTTCTGCGGTTCAGGAGCCGGAAGTAAAATCGGTTCCTGCTGTTCATTTTCGGACGAACGGCTTTCTTGTTCGCTTTCGCCGTGACGACGGTTGGAATGAAAACGTCTGCCCCGACGCAAGAAATGACCGCGCCGACGTCTGGGATTTTCCCCGTTCTTTTCATCCCGATGTTCTTCGGACGGTTCCTCGGATTTTTGATTTGCCCTTAAACCTTCTTCAAAAACAGCGTCCGCCTGAATAACCTCATCCGTGGCAAAATCGGATTGATCTTCCCGATATTCAAAGGTTTCTGCCGTTTCTTCCGTATTATGCTCTTGATTCTCACGATTCTGTTCGCCTCTGTTACGACGACGACGGCGGCGACGTTCGCGTTGCGGACGTTCCTGAACAACAGGCTGTTCGTCCGGTTGCTCTTCCGCGACCGTTTCGGAATCTTCCGGTTCGGACGATTCGATAGGTTCCGCTTCGACGCGAACGACCCGTTCCATTCTGAAATCCGTCGGGAACAGTAAAGAATCATCCGCTTCTAAAAAGATTTTGACATCATACGCTTTTTCAATTTTATACAAATCATTGCGCTTATGATTCAAAACATACAAAGCCGTTGCGGGCGGAACCGTCATGCGCAATTCACTGAAACGACGCTTCAAGCTTTCTTCCTCCAAAACGTGCAACGTATGAATCGATACGGATTCCGTAGAACGCATAACGCCCTTTCCTTTACAATACGGACAAGGCGAATAACTGGTTTCAATAAAGCTTGAATGAAGTCTTTGACGTGACAACTCCATTAACCCGAATCCGGTAATGCGTCCCATTTGGACACGCGCGCGGTCACGTTTCAACGCTTCCTTCATACGGCGTTCAACGGCGTGATTGTTGCGCGGTTCTTCCATATCGATAAAATCGATAACAACCAAGCCGGCCAAGTCCCGTAAACGCAGCTGACGGGCGATTTCATCGGCGGCTTCCAAGTTTGTTTTCAACGCCGTTTCTTCAATATTGCGTTCTTTGGTCGCTCTACCCGAGTTTACGTCGATTGCGACCAGCGCTTCCGTTTGATCCATAACCAGATAAGCGCCCGATTTCAATTGAACGATGTTGCTGTGCATCGATTCCAGTTGCGATTCCACCTGATAGCGGAAAAACAACGGAATGGTGTCGTCTTTATACTGCTTAATTTTTTTGGCATGACTGGGGGTCAGGATTTTCATAAAATCTTTTGCCATACGATATTCGGCTTCCCCTTCGATCAAAACCTCGGCGATATCGCGCGTGTACATATCGCGCAATGCCCGTTTAATCAAATTACCTTCTTCGTGAATCAGGAAAGGAGCCGAAGATTCCATGGTTTTGTCACGAATCTGCACCCACGTTTTGATCAGATATTCATAATCGCGTTTAATTTCCAAAGCGGTACGTTCTTTTCCGGCCGTTCTGACGATAACGGACATACCCGTCGGCAACGGCAACTTCGAAACGATTGTTTTCAAGCGCTTTCTGTCCGCCGCATTCGTAATTTTACGGGAAACTCCGCCGCCGCGGGAATTATTCGGCATTAAAACGCAATAACGTCCGGCCAAAGACAAATACGTCGTCAATGCCGCGCCTTTATTGCCGCGTTCTTCTTTGGTCACCTGAACCAACAAAACCTGACCGCGATGAATAACTTCCTGAATTTTATATTTTTTTACCTGATTATAACGGCGACGATCTATGACTTCGTCACTTTCGTTTTCACTGACCGTTTCAACGATTTGTTCCGCCGCCTCGTCGTTTTCCTGTTCTTCCTGATGAGGGGGCTGTTCGACATCCAACGGTTGATTTTCAGCATTTTCCGCTTTCGAACGACGGTGTTTTTTACCGCGGGATTTATCATCTTCCTCATCGTCGTCGTTTTCTTCCTGCATCAAAGCTTCTTTCAAAGCTTCGCGATCCGCGACGGGAATTTGATAATAATCGGGATGTATTTCGTTAAACGCCAAAAATCCGTGCCGGTTACCGCCGTAATCCACAAAAGCGGCCTGCAAGGACGGTTCAACTCTGGCAACCTTGGCTAAATAAATATTTCCCTTTAACTGTTTTTTTGTTGATGTTTCGATGTCCAGTTCATCCAAACGGGTCCCATCGACGATTACGACTCTCATTTCTTCGGAATGAGTAGCGTCTATAAGCATTTTTTTGGTCATTAATAATAAAACTCCGCGCCATACGACCGGTTAAGGGTCGCAGCTGTTTGTTTAATACGTATGCGAACGGCTCTAAAAAAGCGAAGACGGCACGCTTTGTCTGATTTAATTTTATATATAAATTTTTCACAGCGGCATCTTTCCTAAAAATTCCTTTCGGCCATTCCACAAAAATCTTTGAGGAAGCTGTTATTGCATTAGCGCCGTACCGTTTACGCTCTGCTTTCAAACGGCGCAAAGGAGGCAGCAATAAAAAAATTACTTTCAGCGCGCTTAGAATAACCATCTATTAACTAAAGAACAATCATATTTTAGTATGGTATGTTAGATTTTTTAATTTTCATGGAAAGAAAAAAGGAAAGAATGACTGTTTTCCGCCGAATATGCAACTTTTTGATCGGATTCGGATTCGCTTTGGCTCTATGTCCGCAAACAGGATTTTGCGCAACAGTACAGGATATTCGTCTGGGAACGCAAAGCGGACCGACAATCCGTGTCGTCGTCGATTTGTCCGAAAAGGTTGATTTCAAAATCTTTCCGTTAAAAAATCCCGATCGCGTTGTTGTCGATTTGCCGTCGACGACCTTTGCCGTCAAAGAAAAAGATTTGCCAAAAAAAGATTACCTTAACGACATTCGATTGGGGGCAACGGAATCCAAAGCAGCCAGAATTGTTTTGGAATTCAATCGCGGTATTATTATCAAACGATCTTTCATTCTGGCACCGCAAAGCGGTTTTCAATGGCGGCTGGTCATTGATCTGGAATTAATGGCAAAGATGGATGAATTAAAACAGGTAACGCCGGAATGGTATGACAATTCCGTTACCGAAGAAAAAAAACCGTCAAAACAACCGACGCAAACACCGCCTAAAACAAAACCTCTGATTGTTTTGGATCCCGGCCATGGCGGCAAAGATCCGGGCGCCATCGGCGTTTCCGGCGTTTATGAAAAACATTTAACGCTGGCGATGGTAAAACAGCTGCGAAACCTATTGGAAAAGACCGGTCGTTATCGCGTCAAATTAACACGTGAAACGGACATTTTCATCTCTTTATACGCCCGCCGCCGATTTGCAAGATCCGTCAATGCCGACTTGTTTATTTCCATTCACGCCGACAGTGTCAAAAAACCGCAGACACGCGGCTTGTCCGTTTATACCTTATCGGAAAAAGCGTCGGACAAGGAAGCGGAAAAACTGGCTGAATCGGAAAACAAAGTCGATTTGATCGCCGGTATTGATTTATCCGGTGAAACACAGGAAGTCACGGATATTCTGATAGATTTGGCCAGACGGGAAACGAACAATCATTCATCCTTTTTTGCCGAAAAGTTAACGGATGAATTTCGAACGGAAATTCTCGTATTACCGAATTCGCACCGTTTTGCAGGTTTCGCGGTTTTAAAATCACCGGATGTTCCTTCCGTCCTGATGGAAATGGGATATCTGTCGAATAAAGAGGAAGAACGTCTGTTACGTCAGCAGGATTATCGCGAAAAACTGGCTAAAGCGAGTGTACGCGCCATCGATTCCTATTTTGCGGAAAAACATAAGGCAAATTTTAATTGAACATGGACAAATCACGTGCCGGCAGTTAAACTGCCCATCAGAAAAGATACGGAACAAAAACAATGTCTAAACTTTTTTCAACGCTTGTAAGTTATGCTCTGTTTTTAGGGATTTTGGGATTAATTATTCTTTTGCTGATTTTTTCACACTATGGCAAAAGCGTTGACGATTATCATCGGCTGGCGACTTACGAACCGCCGATCACCAGCCGCCTTTACGCATCGGACGGTCGGTTATTGGCCGAATACGCTGCGGAAAAAAGAGCCTTCGTCCCCTATGAAACCATTCCCAAGCAATTGGTTCAAGCCTTTATGTCGGCGGAAGATAAAAAGTTTTTTTCGCATGGCGGCGTTGATTTTGTCGGTATTGTCCGCGCCATATTTCAAAACATCAGAAACATCGGTTCCGGCCGCAGAATGATCGGCGCGTCGACAATTACGCAACAGGTTGCCAAAAACTTTTTGCTGACAAACGAAATGTCCTTTGAACGCAAAATCAAGGAAGCCATTCTGGCAATCCGTATCGAACGGGCGTTTTCCAAAGAATACATTATGGAATTGTATTTAAACCAAATTTATTTGGGGCATTATTCCTACGGCGTAGCGGCGGCGGCATTAAACTATTTCAACAAATCTCTGGACGAATTAACGATTGCGGAAAGCGCTTTTCTGGCCGCTTTGCCCAAAGGTCCGAACAATTATGATCCGGAAAAGCGTTATGATGAAGCCATAGCGCGCCGAAACTGGGTATTGTCCCGTATGTCGGACGACGGCCACATTACCGAGGAACAAGCAAAATCCGCGATGGAAGAACCGATCACTCTGGCATCTCGTCCGGAAAAAGAAAAAGCGGCGGATGCAGAATACTTTGCAGAAGAGGTTCGTCGTTTTTTAGTATCCCGTTATGGTGAGGACGCTTTATATGAAGGCGGACTGGTCGTTCGTACAACCGTAGATCCGGAAATGCAGAAATATGCGACGCAAGCTTTGCGCAACGGATTGATTTTTTATGATCAGCGGCACGGTTTCCGTGAACCGATCGCCAAAGTCGATCTGTCCGAAGAAGAATGGTTGGACGTTTTATTATCCGTTCAAACGCCTAACTATGCTCCGGAAAGTTGGACGCCTGCCGTTGTTTTAAACGTTGATAAGGACAAGGCCGAAATCGGTTTGAAAACGAGAATGACGGGAACCATTCCGTTGGAAGAAATGAAATGGGCGCGTAAGAACATGCCCGATCAAACATTAGGCCCCGAAATCAAACAAGCGGATCAGGTTTTAAATGTCGGTGACGTTGTTTGGACGGAACCGGTGACGCAAAACGCCAAAAAACAGAAATACCCTGAAAACACTTACGCTTTGCGTCAAATTCCCGATGTGGAAGGAGCCATGATCGTTTTGGATCCGCATACGGGGCGCGTTTTGGCCATGGTCGGCGGATATTCGTTTAAACGCTCTCAATTCAACCGAGCCGTTCAGGCCAAACGCCAACCGGGATCATCTTTTAAGCCGTTTGTTTATTTGGCGGCTCTGGACGAAGGATTTACGCCGTCTTCATTGATTTTGGACGCGCCGTTCGTCATGGAACAGGGACACGGCATGGGCAAATGGAAACCTCAAAACATTTCCAAACGTTTTTACGGCCCGACGACGATGCGTGTCGGCATTGAAAAGTCCCGAAATTTGATGACCGTCCGTTTAGCCAAGGCCATCGGCATTAAAAAAGTCGTCGAGTATGCCAAAAAATTCGGCATTTCAGACGATATTCCCGAACAAATGTCAATAGCGTTGGGATCCGGCGAAACAAGCGTTTTGAAACTGGCTACGGCATACGGCATGTTGGTGAACGGCGGGAAAAAGATCGAACCGATATTGATCGACCGTATTCAAGACAGAACCGGCATAACCGTTTACAATTCGGATTCCAGACCGTGCGGAAACTGCCGGACGGAAAACGGCTGGAGCGGTGAAAACGCCCCTCAAATTCCGGATATTCGCGAACAAATCGAAGATCCGCGCAGCGCTTATCAAATGATCAACATTCTGACAGGTGTTCTGGCTCCGGGAGGAAGCGCCCAGTCTTTGCGTTCTTTGGGGCGAACATTTGCGGGCAAGACAGGAACGTCAAACAACAGTGTCGACGGTTGGTTTGTAGGTTTGACGCCGGACTTGGTCGCGGCCATATTCATAGGCTTTGACGAACCCAGAACGCTTGGGGCTCATGACACGGGCGGTGTCGTAACGACGCCCGTTTTCCGTGAATTTGTCCGTACGGCATTAAAGGATCAACCGTTGATTCCCTTCCGTGTACCGGCGGGAATCCGTTTTGTCCGCGTCAACCATAAAACGGGCAAACCGGCATCGCCCAAGGATAAAGATATCGTTATGGAAGCCTTTAAAGCCGGCGAAAACTGGCAAGGTAAAATCAAAGGTTTCATTGACGGTTCCGATGAAGAAACCGTACTGCCGCAAACGCAGGATCAACCGGCGCAACCGGAAATCAGCCAAGCCGAAGAAGAGGACGACAACATCCCCGGCATCGGCGGCATATTCTAAACAGGAACGAAAGAAATGAAAGCAGAATTACAGGCCATTATCAATGACATCGAGCAGTCCCTCACACTGCTGAGGAGGCATCTTTGACTGGGACAACGCCCTTAACCGTTTAGACGAAATCAACTCCTTAACGGCGGACGCCGATTTATGGAATGATCCTGCGCGGGCGCAGTCTTTGTTGTCCGAACGCAACCGTTTGGAAGAATCCATTCAAACGTTCACCGCCCAACAACAAGAACTGAAAGACACTGTCGAATTGTTGGAATTGGCCGAAATCGAAAACGATCAAGCCGTTCTGGACGAAGGAAAGGACGCGTTGGAAAACTTGCGTCGTCAGGTTCAAAAAAGCGAATTGGAAGCGTTGCTTTGCGGCGAAGCGGACAGTAATGACACCTTTTTGGAATCGCACGCGGGCGCCGGCGGCACCGAAGCGCAGGATTGGGCGGACATTTTGTTGCGCATGTATACCCGTTGGGCGGAAAAGCGTAATTACAAAGTCGAACTTTTGGAACAAAGCGACGGCGAAGAAGCGGGCATAAAATCCGCGGTCATCCGGATCAGCGGACATAACGCGTTCGGTTGGCTGAAAACGGAAAGCGGCGTTCACCGTCTGGTACGGATTTCCCCGTTTGACGCGAATGCCAGACGACATACCAGCTTTGCTTCGGCTTGGGTTTATCCTGTGATTGACGACACGATTCAGATCGACATCAATCCGGCGGATTGTAAAATCGACACGTATAGGGCTTCCGGCGCGGGGGGACAGCACGTCAATAAAACGGAATCCGCCGTTCGCATCACCCATTTGCCGACGGGAATTGTTGTTTCCTGCCAAACGCAGCGTTCTCAATTTCAAAATCGGGAAACTGCGTGGAACATGTTGCGCGCCCGTTTATACGAACAGGAATTGAAAAAACGCGAAGAACAAAGTTCCCAAATTGAAGATTCCAAATCCGAAATCGGATGGGGCTATCAGATCAGATCTTATGTATTGCAGCCGTATCAAATGGTCAAAGACCTGCGTACGCAGGTGGAGACGTCTAACGTTCGCGCGGTTTTGGACGGGGAAATCGATTTGTTTTTAGAAGCGTCTCTGGCCTCAAAAATCAAAGGAATGTCATGAAAAGAATCTGCCTGTTTTTCTGTTTTTTGCTGACGTGCGGATGCATGCGGCCGATGTATGAAACGGACTATCCTTTATATCGACAATACAAATACTGGGAATCCGCCGACAAGGACTGGCAAAGCATTGATTATTTTCAAATACAGACTTTCAGGACGCAGTTCGGGAAAAAAACGGCGTTGCGTTTAGTTCCGCAGCGCGACGGTTTGCCGTCGACGCAGGACGGATATATTCAAGCGGCGCAAAAGGCCGCTTTCAATCTGATGACACAAATTTGCGATACGGCGACGCCCGCTCCCGATCAAGCTCAGGCGCCGGAAAACGGACGTACGATCGATCGATTCTTTTATCAATACGCAGACGCATCCGTCGGCATCACTTTTTCCTGCCGTTCTGGAACGCCCAAAGGATCGGATTTGGCCGCCGAACAGAAAAAATGGTCTTTGGCGGACAGACGATGGGACAGCGTTAACGGGCATCAGGCGTTTGTCGACACGTTGCCGGCGAGCGCAGACGGTCATCAACAAATCAGGATTCGCCTGTTCGGCGGAACCGTATCGGACAACAAACGTCTGGCACGCCGAGTGATCAAAGACATATGCCCGAACACCAATTTCAGGGTATTATCCGACAAAGCGGGGTTTGATATCGTCCCGTCGGGGAAAAAGCCGGAAGTTGTTTCAGATGAGAATGTCAGGATTTATGATTTCACTTGCGCACCTTAGGACTAAAATGCCGGTTTTAATGCAAATCATCATCGGATTGATCATACTTTACGCATTGGCTTGCGCGATGATTTTCGTTTTTCAGCGTCGGCTGATGTATCATCCGCATTTTCACGTCAACACGCCGCACCGTGATAAAACGCCCGATTTGGAAACGGTCAAGTTACAGACAAAAGACGGATTGGAATTGGTTTCTTATTACAAAGCGCCGCGTGTGAAACCGGACGGCGGGTTATATCCGACCGTTCTTTATTTGCACGGCAACACGGGTCCTGCGGGGGATGCCGCCCACAAACTGATACCGATCGTTGATGCGGGATACGGTGTTTTGCTGTTGGAATACCGCGGATTCGGGCCTAATTCCGGCAAGCCGACGGAGAAGGGATTGATTGATGACGCCGAAGCCGGTCTGCGTTTCATTCATTTAAAACAAGGGACGGCGGCCGAAGTCGTGTACTACGGCATGTCCATGGGGACGGGTGTTGCGAACGGATTGGCGGAAAGGCATGCGCCGTCCGCAATGATTTTGGAATGTGGCTTTACATCCATGACGGATGCGGCGAGCCATCATTATTTTATGTTTCCGGTTCGATATATGATCAAAGACACCTTTGATTCCAAGCGCCGGATTCAATCGCTGCGATCGCCGTTATTGGTATTGCACGGGGAAAGGGACCGGACGGTCCCTGTCGATCAAGGCAAAGAAATGTTTGCGACGGCGCCCGTTGCGGATAAGACGTTACGGCTGTATCCGGATGCGTCGCACGTTAATTTGTATGATTTCGGGGCAAGTGACGATATCGTGGAATGGCTGAACGACCGTTTTTTTACCGTGAGCATGTAAAAAACAGATTGCACCGTCGCGAAAAAGTCATCATATTAATGACTGCGGTTCCGTCTCGCCTTTGTTTGATTTAATAAAAAAACTCCCCCGTTTATAAGAAACCGAAGCATCTTTAAGGGGGAGAAGCGAATCACCTGTCCGGAAAAAGGAACGACCTTGACAGGCTCGGCAGGGCGGGGACGGAACCGGTTTATCGTTATATTTATCCGCCCTGTTTTAAAAAATTCATATCAAAGCGTTACGACCCCGCGAATTTCACAGCCGGACATACCTCTGCCGACGATCCGGCGGCCAGATTTTCCCCCGGCCCCAAACCTGCGACCAAAGACAGCGCGACGATATAACTTTTGCTTTGCAAATTATCGCCCAAAACAGATGTGACCTCATCATTCAGCGGAAAATTACACGTAATGTAATTGGGGATATACACGCTGTTGACCGGAGCGACCCCGCTGGACAAGATATAATAGGACGCCCCCAACGGCTGATGCTGTGTCGCCGCCGTTCCCGCAAAGGGGGCTACGTCTTTTTGCAGCATGCCGACGAATCTGGATTTTCCCGTTGCTTCGGAAACTTGGCGCAAGGCGGTCATTTTATCCGCCCCGTCGTATCTGGCGGGAATGGCGCGCAGAGTGACAATGTATTTGACAACGGCCGAATTATTACAGCGGACACTTGCCGCCGCCTGATTTTTATCCACACAGAACAGATAACTTCTGGTTCCGTTCTGGGGTTTGTATGTATTGGGTATCCGTCCCTGAATGTACGGGAAAACCGTATTGGCGGCTCCACTCAGTCCGACACCGGAAATGGTATTGTTCGTAACGGTTGCCAACGGCACGATCCCGTCCGTCGCGGCGTTAAAATATGTGTTTGCCGTTTCCGGAGCCAAACGCATAATATCCAAATACCCGTACTGTACGGCGACATGCTGTTGATACATGCTGAGCGCCATCGCCTGATATACCGGCGCAACGAAGTTTTCCTGAGGTTTCGTCTGTTCGCGCAGATTGCCGAACATTATCACCCCCATTAACGAGGCCAACATCATCCAGAAAAACATGGCGATTTCCTCCTTTTACTTCATTGCGCCCGCAAAATTACAGATCCGGATTTTCCGCCGTATGGATCATTTTTCCGCCCAAGCCCAAGTCATCATCCTTGAGGACCATATTCGGCATTGTGAATCTTGCCGGATTAAAATAGCAATACGTATGGGCGATGGCCGACCAACTGTTTGCGGGAACGCCGCCGACGTTCCAGATATACCCGTCCGTATTGATTTTGGTACTGGCCGCAGTCACCGTCCCCATGGCGATTCTCCAACCGAGAACACTGGTACCCGACATAACGGGTTCGACCACCATTCCCAATTTGGTTCCCTGCTGCATGATACCGGTTACGCTTGTGATATTTTCGTCGGCATAATTTTGCCATCCTGGGTTATATCGGACATAGGCCGTATTCGGTTTTTTGTCTGCCACGAACTGAAGCTTGCCCAATTCAAAAACAGTCGGCGTAACTGTAATGACCGCCTGATACCCGTCGGGACAATAACCTTCGTCAAAAGCGGCAAGAGAGCCTGCGCCTGAAAGATCAGAAGAACCCCCTATAAGAGTACCATCACTTGCCTGAATCTTTCTTCCCGGCGCGGGGACTATCCCCATAAACGGATGCGCCCAACAAAATTTCCCTTCCGGACATTCCATATAAGAAGCTGCGTAATGAGAAAACTCTACGTATTTCTGGGTTGCTGCCGCATATTCGACCGTTCCGTCATCGCCGTCACAAGATCCGCCACCGGCCACTATGGGGTGTTTTCCTTGGTCCAATCCGCCCGCGCCGCAGTGAAAATCCCAACCGCCGTTGGTTAATCCCAAAGCGTTCATTGAATAATACGGAACTCGATAGGTACAGTTATCCTGTTCTCTCTTTACGTCCGAGGTATAGGGATAATTTAAAGGATCCGAAGGACCTCGGCAAGGCCAATGACCCGACCCGTAGCTGTTTGACAGTTCATAAATCCCCTTCAGGATATAGTTCGGCAACGCTTCGCTTAATCTGGCGCCGCCGCGCGATGTCAGTTTGATGTCGTTCATAACGGACGTATAGGACGGGTCGAGAAGGTAATTTCTGAGTTTAGACCCCCCGTCGTTATTATCAGCTTGATGAACGTTATACGGTCTTATGCCGTTGTCTGCGGATGTATCTATCCCTACAGCAGCATCGGAGGCAGTGATGTCGCCCGACGACTCCGTTGTTTCCCCTGTTTCCCCGTTGACGTTTAGTTTTGCCCGAGAGCTGTACCGACTGCCCAGATAAGCAAACGTCTTTCTTGGGGAAGTACCACCTGTCTGAAGGGTTTTATTGACAACGCTCATTTGAACTATGCCGCCGTCGCCCTTCAACGAATCCGCCAATATCTGAATATTGGAATGCGTACCGCCAGACGTGTCATAAGACCCTATATTTAAAGTATACGCGGTATTGGTCAATTGAAATGATGATTTACTTACTCCGTTATTGTAAACATTGGCGAGCACTGCCGTTTCAGATGCATACACCCCAGCTCTGGAACCTAATGATCCCTGCGGCATAAAATTCGAACTTGACGGGGTGCCGTCGGCGCTACCCGTTTCCATCCCTACATAGCTGCCCTGATTCACAAAGAACGCTCCCGTCCTGGTAGCAAGAGTAATGTACTCGCCATTCATATGCAACGCCGATCGGGATGAGCCGGTTGTGTGTGTTTGCAAAAGTAAGGATTGATTCCCGACCAAAGTCGCTCTGCTCTTGTCAAGCTGCAAATGAGTAGGAGCATCAAGGTCGGTGCCAATCTCTTCCTCCGTATTCAGAGCATAACCCGCCGCCAATCTGACGGTCTCTCCGGCGGAAACATCAACATGACCATAATCCGACACCGTAGAATTCAAAACGATATGAGATCCGGACTCCGCCATAATACCACCACCTGTGCCATCGGCGCCGATGGCTGTCATTTCAATGAATTTCGTTTCAACATCAAAACTAGTCCCCGCATTTACAACAAATAGCTCATCCGCATACGTCTGGATACTGTGTGCGGAATCCAGATAAATATCCGAAGTTGCTTCGTTAGAGATAAGCTCAATACCATTCTTTGACACGGTCACAATAGCGTTAGTGTAGTTGCTGTTCCCCGCCTCTCCGGCCCCTATGACCACAGAGCCGTTCATTATATTCATCCCTGCCACAGCTCCGCTGTTTGCCTGTTGATACAGGTCGGTGTTCCAAGCCGTCAGGTTCAGAAAAGATCCTTCGGTTGCGTTCGGACCGGCATAAAGCTGAACCAAGGTAGACGTATTTATATGGGAACTGTCCGTCGCCAACGCGATTTTCGCGTATGTATTTCCGGACGAAAGTCCCTGATCATCATTCGTATTTTGGGATCGGATCAGGATTTTACCCCCGATGACTTCCAATCCGCCGGCGTTGTTGATTTTATGGCACCCGTTTCCGGAACAGTTCGTGGCACCGCCCATGTCCAAATCCGTAAACATGGAATTGGCGTCCGGCAAACCGTCCACCTGTTTTCTGTAAAGGAAATCGCCCGAAAAACCCGAAGAATAAATCGTCGTCGCCGCAACCCTGCCGCCCTTTGTCGTATCGATCGCATTCCCGAAATAATTGGTCGTGTCCCCTTCCCAAATCCCTTGAGCGCCCATGATTTTCTGCATTTCGGCTCCGGCAGCGTTCGCATACAAAGAGTTAACCAGATTGGCCGTCCGCATGTACCCGCCGTCCGCACCGATCATCGTCGCGATACGCGCCGCCCGTTTGTCGTCGATTTCATCATTCGATTTAGACAGGACAACCCCCGTCATTTTATAACGCGAACATTTCGAATTCGCCGGATTGGTGGGAACGGCCGTCCCGTTGGTCATGGAATAACATCCGCTGGCTATCGTACACGGATTACCGTCATTGCGCGCAACCTCCGTACACTGGGCGCGAACACCGACATCAAAATCGTCCATCAGCTTGTTGCCGCGAAATGCATTACCCTCCAAATGCGACGCCGGCAGATAAGGCGCCAACATCTCCGCATTGACGGTAAAATGCGTGTCCGTCAGATTACCGGTCGCAAATTCGTTCGCCTTGGAACGGTAGTTCGCTTCGATCCAGTTGCTCAACGCTTCCTTTAATTCCGTCATCTGTCCGGCAATGGTCACTTCCTCCATTTCGGAAGTACGTTCCGCCGTTTGACGCACAATCATCGGCGACATCATGGTCATCAAACCCAACAGCGCTATCGCTTCAATCATCAACGCGCCGCGTTCATTGCTTTGTTCGTTATTCCGGTGCGTAAACATGGCTACCCTCCTGTTTTTCCTGTCCGCGTGCTTCGCGGCGACCTTTCACAAAACCCTTTGTCGAAACAAAACCGCAAAACGGCGGATACAATTCGGGCTTTGACCTTTTATGCCATTTTAAAGTTAAAAAATCCGCCAAAGCAACGAAAAATGTATATATCTGACGTTATAATCCGCTGAAATCCGCCGTTTTTCCGAAATATATAACCAAAGTCATAGATTCAATAAATCATTGAAAAACAATAAAAATATGTTTTTAAAACAAAAGGGAACTTTTTTATCCTTCAAGAAAAAAGTTTGATTTTTCAACGATCGGCATAAATAAAAAAATGCCGCAAACGCGTTTTCGCGAATCGGGCGGCCTTACGCCGAAGGGTTTATTGAAATCCGCCGCCGCATCCCGTATGATGATATTCCGAACAAAAAAACAAAAAAAAGAAATGCCCGATATTTCCTATTTTCAAGAAATTACCAGAAAAGCCGTTCATCTGAGCTCTTTATGGATGCCCGCATTGATTTTGTTCGCCTCCGCCCCCGTTCCCGCCGCCGTCTTTGCCGGAATGTTGGCCGTAAACGTATTGATCGAATACGGGTATTATAAAAAATGGAACATCGTTTTAAAAATTTACGGTCCGCTGTTCGGTAAAATGCTGCGCTCGCAAAAAAACGACGGAAAATTTCGTTTAAGCGGCGCCCCCTTTGTTTTAACGGCGGCGTTCTATTCCTGTTTGCTGTTCACCCCGATTAACGCCGCGGCGGCCATGACGGTCATGCTGATCGCGGACACGGCCGCCGCTCTGATCGGGCGAAGAATCGGAAAGCATAAAATCAACCATAACACCAAAAGCATCGAAGGATCCGTCGCTTTTTTAATATCCGGCTGGGCGGTCATCGGCATCTTCGCCGCTTTATTTCAACCCGCCGGCGGTTTCATATTACGCGGCACGATCGGCGTTTTCTTCGCAATGTGGGCGGAACTTTACGAAGACCGTTTAAAAATCGACGATAATTTATCAATTCCCCTGATCGTCGGCGCCTGTCTGACCGTCTGACGGCAAAATTCGAAACAGCGTCATTTCCGACGGCGCAAATAAACGCATCGGCGGCCCCCAATAACCCGTACCGCGGGAAACGTAGATTTTCGACCCCTCCGTTTCCAAATCATACAAACCCGCCAAATACCGGTTCACCGGCTTGACAAGAAAATGAAACGGAAAAATCTGCCCGCCGTGCGTATGCCCCGACACCTGCAAATCAAACAATTCCGATTGATCGGGGGCGTCTTTGCCGTTCGGCAACGGCGAATGGGACATCAAAATCCGAAACTGTCTGGGAACCGACCGGTACATCGCCAAGGCTATATCCGGCGCCATGTTCTTTACCCTGCGAAAAGCGGCATCCGTCACCCCGCCGATAAAAACATCCGTCCGCCCCCCGATCGCCGCACCGTCGTTTTGCAAAACTTTTATGCCGGAATCTTTAAAAACACGCTCCCATTTTTTAAAATTGTTATACAGTTCGTGATTACCCATAACGGCAAACACGCCTCCGGAAGCTTTCAAATTTTTAAAACGGGCGGCAATCAATCCGGATTCATCCGATCTGTCGTCCCCGATATCGCCTGCCAGCAAAACAGCGTCCGGCCGCAAACCGTTTACCCGTTCAATCAGCTTTTCAATCTTTTTAACCGAAACGCCGCGGTGAATATGTATGTCAGATAACAATACAAACGTAAACGGACGTGAAACCTTGTCCGTCGTTAAAACGACTTCTTTGACTTCCGCGACTTTCGTCCCTTCATAAACGGCATAAAAAGAAATTAAAACCGCAACACACAGCGTCAGCCGATTAACCGGATCGCGAAGCTCCGGCCTGCTCGGGTCAATCTTGCCCGCAAAAGGCGTTTTAATCAAACGGCAAATTCCGTAAACACCGTACCAGACAACATTACGCAGCAATAAAACGGAAAAAAGAAAAAAAGCCGTTCCGAACAAATAATACCCTACGTTGTGAATCCAGCCCGCCGCCGTCGGATTCACCCACTCACCCCGAATAAATCCGCGCAAAAGAAAAGGAGCCACCCAAAAACACAAAATAACGAAAAAAATCCGAACCCTGTGCGAAATCGACGCGGATTTCGAATGTAAACTATACGCCGTAAAAAGTGACGCCATTGTACCAATTAAAACAACCAAGAAAAAAAACATACTATTTCCTTTTTAAATACTCTCCGCGAAATCCCTTTTGCGTCCCGATCAAACGGCCGATACCGAGAATTTTCGTTTCAATATCGCTGCGGCAGAAAACAGCCGTATTATCAACATTGACCTTGCCCGGATACAGCTCATACTTTTTACGGCACTCTCCGCTCGTAACGTTAGGCATCACGACATTCGCCCCGCTTTGCAAAGCGATGATACGTCCGTTCGGATCCAACGTCTCCATCGCCGTCGTCGCCGGAATATTAATATCCGGCAATAATAAACGCGTCAACGCCATCGTTTTTAAAGACAATGTGAACGCCCGCCCCGTCGCATCCGCCAACGGCGTTTGCGCATGCGGAATAAACGGCCCTATTCCCGCCATATCGACATCCGTTTGTTTAAAAAACAAAATATCGTCCGCGATCGATTCAATGCTCTGCCCCGGCAATCCCACCATCGATCCCGATCCGGTTTCATAGCCCAACCGCTTTAAATCCTGCAAACAACGGTAACGGTCGTCCCAGCTCATCCCCGGATCAAGACGGTGATACAAATCCCGATCCGTCGTTTCGATTCGAAGCAAATATCTGTCCGCGCCCGCGTCCCTGTAAGCCTTATATTCTTCATATGTCTTTTCGCCGATACTTAACGTTACGGCCATATCCATATCTTTAACGGCGCGAATGATTTTCGTCAAACGATCCGTCGTGAAATAAACGTCTTCACCCGATTGCATTACAACCGTTTTATAGCCAAGCTTCGCAGCCATCGCCGCATGATCGATAATTTCATCGACATCCAGCCGATAACGTTGCGCCAACCTGTTATCGCGACGAATGCCGCAGTAACAACAGTTGTTGCGACAATAATTCGAAAATTCGATCAATGCGCGCAAATGAACCGCCGGCCCGACGAACAAATCGCGCACTCTGTCCGCCGCAGCCAACAATTCGGATGTCGATTTTTCGTCGTAAAGCAAAGCCGTCAGTTCGGCCTTTTCCAAACTATGCGTCTTTTCCGCTTTTTCAATCAAATCAAGCATAATTTAAGTCCTAAGCAGCAAAACATTGCCGCAACGTCCCCGCATACGAAGCCACCGATCGGATTTTTTCTGCGGATTTTCTTGCCAAAAACGATCGAATAAACGCTGATGACGCGCCGCATATTCCGGATCGTTCGTAAATATATTGCAAACTTCATGATTCCTTTCCGATGCCGAATCCGTCCAGTTAAAAGAACCGCTGACAGCGCTTTCGGCATCAAAAACAGCGATCTTTGCGTGCATCAATCCCTTGGTCGTGTGAACGCGTACGTCTATTCCGGAAATCATCAACAATTCAATATCGTTCATATTCTTAATCGCCGCTAACTGCGCACGATCGGTCAGCAAACGAATTTTCACACCCCTTTTCCGCGCGGCTATCAACGCATTGACAATGGATTTTCTGTTGATTGAATAAACGGCCGCATCAATGTATTTCTCCGCCCCGTCAATCAGGGATACAATCCTTTTTTCACAAACCGTTCCGTCTGCCAGTTCATTCAAAGCAAACGCCCGCGGAATACACAAAAAAAGAAAAAAGAAAACCAGAAAAAAACGCATAAAATCATCCCTGAAAACAAAACATCCTTATATATAACATGTTCATTTTAATAAAAAAAGAAACTTGCTTACCAAATTCTTTTTGCTTTTTTTCGGCTTTAAATGCTTTTAAACTGACCGTAAAAAAACATACGAGGCAGGCATGACGACTTTTATCGCCGCGGGATCGAATCTGAACGATCGCTTAAAGAATCTGACGAACGCCGTTAACGCTTTGAAACAAGCCGGATACGATATCTCCGGAATATCGCCGGTTTACGAAACGCCGGCGGCTTTGTTATACGCAACGGCTAAAGATGATTGGAACAGACCTTACTTAAACTGCATCATTCGATTGAACACGGATAAAAACGCTTTCGACCTGTTGACCGATTTAAAAGACATCGAAAAAAAAGCCGGCAGAAACGCATCGGAACGTTGGGCGCCGCGACCGATCGATCTGGATATTATCGAACACAACAACGAAAAAATCGACACGCCCGAATTATGCGTGCCGCACAAACTCTGCCTGAAACGCAGTTTCGTTCTGGATCCGCTGTCGTTTTTTAAATCCGTATCGCCCGAATTCCTGTATACCCGAACACATCAGCCGCTGATCATGGGTATTTTAAACGTCACGCACGATTCTTTTTCCGACGGCGGACAAAACAATCAAATCGAAACGTTCATACAAAACTTTAACGCTTGGCAGAACGGGCTTATCCCCTTAATCGATATCGGCGCGGAATCTTCAAAACCGGGCGCAACGCCTTTGTCCAACGAAGAAGAGGCAAAACGGCTGAAAAACGTTTTCGAATTCACAAAATCATTTAAAAAAGACCTTTTTTCACCGCGATTAAGTATCGACACCTATCACTGGAAAACGGCTTTAACCGCTTTGGAAAACGGATTTGACATTATTAACGACATCCGCGGGCTTGACGATGCGAACATGTTGGCTTTGGCAAAAGACAACAAAGAAAAGCCGTGCGTTTTCATGCATCACGACGATATAAAAAACATCGAATTGAAAGAAACCGTCTCCTGCATACAACACTGGCTGGAAAACAAATTAAATGTGTTCGAACAAAATGGTTTGAACAAACAAAATTTGATCTTTGATCCCGGTATCGGTTTCGGGAAAAACGCCTGTCAATCTTTGCAGATTTTACAAAACCTTGAAAGCTTCCACCGTTTCGGCGTACGGTTACTGATCGGACATTCCAGAAAATCGTTTATGAACGTCTTTACAAATAAAAATCCGGTGCAAAAAGATACGGAAACGATCGGTATTTCGATGAAAATCGCCGAAAAAACGGATATCTTGCGCGTTCACGCACCGCTTGAACACAAAGACGCGCTGTTGGCAAAAGCCCATTTGGAAAATCAGTTTTTTTGATTAACGCCCCTGCCCCTGCCGACGCTTCAACATCTGCGCCGTCTGATCCCGATCAACAGCATATTTGCGTAATTCCGGATGCGCCGTTTTCTGCCGGCCGTTTAAAACGCTCTGCGCCCCGGAAGGCATTGTTTTAAAGCCGGAACGCGCAAACTTTTTCAGCTTTTTGCCTTTTAATTCCTCTACGCTTAACGGATTTGTCAATTTGATATCCGACAATTCCGTATTTTCAACACCGGTATCCAAATTAAAATTGGGAACGGCCTTTAAAAATTCGCGTTTATTGCCGTTTTCAATGTATTTTTCAGCAGCTAGAATGAAATCTGTTCCGCGCTGAACGGCGTCCTGCGTCAAACCGGACAAAGTGTTATATACCGTTTCCCCCGTTACGGGATGTTTAAAAGATTCAAAGTCCTTTAATTTTGGCGGCATTTGCCTTCCGTGCTGATAAAAACCGGATGCGGCCATACCCAACTGCCCGTCCAAAAAATCATCCAATCGATGCAACAATTTACCCATTGTCTTATTTTTGGTTACCCGACCGATAAATAATTGAACAGCCATGCTGCTTTGATAAAGGACATTCAAATCATCGTCGATTTTAAACGCCTTTTGATAATTCCGGCAGAAAAAATCCGCCGCCGTTTTACGGTCTTTATGATCGTCCACCAGTTTTTTCAACGGTTTGAACGTCATCAGGCTTTTCTTTTTCTGTTTCAGAAAATGAACGTCAAGCCATGTTTCAACATAACGATGACGGATTTTAGCCAATTTAACGTGATCTTCATCGGGATTGTTTTTTCGTACCTGAGACCCCGCAACACTGTAGACAAACGGATGAAAAACCGAATCAACCGCGGCATGCGTTAAAAAGCCATAAACAAACGCTTTTTCCGCCGCCTGCTTTTCAGGATCCTTTTCTTTACGGATATCATCCAACATTTCTAAAACGACACCGCGCGTATCATCCCCGTATCCGCCGTGCATTTTCGTTGACAGCTCCGATTCCGGACCATACAAAAAACTGTCGTGAGATATCGCCCCCATATGAAAAACGGTCTCACACGCATCGACGCTTTGACGAACTTCGGCCGGCAAGCGATCGCGAATATCATTGGCTAACATAACGTGAGTGAGATCTCTTGGCATAATTTTTCCTTGATTGTTTTATTTGATTTTCAAAGAAGATACCTTAATTGTCAACACCTTTTTGACAAAAACGCGCCATTTTGTCAAAAATTTTCAAGAAAGCTCGAACATGCCCGTATAAAGCTGATAATACCGACCTTTTAAACGGATTAATTCTTCATGCGTCCCCGTTTCTATAATTCGTCCCGCATCTAAAACGACAATCCTATCCGCGTTGCGAACCGTCGAAAGACGGTGGGCGATAACAAATACCGTACGCCCCTTCATTAACGTGTTCATTCCCTGTTCGATTAAAAACTCCGTACGCGTGTCAACCGAACTGGTCGCTTCGTCTAAAATCAATACCGGCGGATTGGCGACGGCGGCTCGCGCGATTGATATCAACTGCCGCTGACCTTGCGATAAATTTCCGCCGTCCGCCGTTAAAACCGTTTGATATCCGTCAGGCAAAGAAGAAATAAAAGAATCGGCGTTCGCCAATTTCGCCGCGGCATAAACTTCTTCATCCGTCGCATCCAGTTTGCCGTAACGGATATTGTCCATAACCGTTCCCGTAAACAAATGCGTATCCTGCAAAACCATCGATAAAGATCGACGCAAATCGCCTTTTCTGATTTTATTGATATTGATGCCGTCATAACGGATTTTTCCGTTCGGAACCTGATAAAAACGGTTCAATAAATTCGTAATCGTTGTTTTTCCGGCGCCGGTAGAGCCGACAAAAGCGATTTTTTGACCGGCTTTCGCGTTCAAGGAAATACCGTTTAAAACCGTTTTTTCGGGTTCATAACCGAAAACAACGTTATCCAATACGACCTCTCCTTTTAACGGCGTATATGTCAGCGAATGGTCCTGATGCGGATGTTTCCACGCCCACCGTCCGGTCGTATACGGAACCTCCGTAATAACGCCGTCTTCGGAAATCTCAGCATTCACCAACGTTACATAACCGTCGTCCGTCGTTTCCGTTTCATCAAGAAAAGCAAAAATCCTTTCCGCACCGGCCAAAGCGGATAAAATGGAATTCAATTGCATCGACATGTGACCTATCGGCGCGCAGAAATTGCGCACATACTGCAAAAAGGCGGCAATCGTTCCCAAATCCATACGCCCGACAATAGCCAGATAACCGCCGGCCATGGAAACAACCGCAAAAAGAAGATACGATAAATTACCGATTATCGGCATCAATATGTTACCGAACGTATGCGCGTTCGCCGCTTGACGGAACAGATTTTCGCTGCGTTCGGCGAATTCTTTTTTGATTTGGGTTTCCCGGCTGAAAACTTTAACGATTTTAACGCCTTGCGACATTTCCTCTATATAGCTGTTAACATGCCCCAACGCTTTTTGCTGTTTGGAAAAATAACCCGCGCTTTTCTTTGAAACGTATTTGACGGTCGCCAGCATCAAAAGCAAAACCGCAATAACAATAAGCGTCAATACGGGACTGAGAACAATCATCATCACAAAGATGCCGATAACCGTCAGCAACGATTGAAGCATGTTGGGCAAACTCATCGAAAGCATTTCTCTGAGCGTATCGACATCATTGGTATAAAGGCTCATTACTTCGCCGTGCGTATGCGTATCGAAAAAACGTATCGGCAGCTTTTGCATATGAGAAAACATATCTTCGCGAATCCGGCGCATCACGTCGGTCATCACATTCACCATCAGCCGGTTGGACAGGTACGTGCTGAAAACTCCCGCCAACGAAATAGCCGTCATCAGCGCAATCAACAAGGAAAAACCTGACAAGTCTGGCTGTTTCCGACCGATTAAAGGAACGATATAATCGTTGACCGCCGGTTTAAGAAGATACGTTACGGCAATCCCCGTCACACCCGAAATCAAAATAGACAAGACGACAAAAAACAGTTGAAGCTTATACGATTTCAAATATGCCAACGGGCGACGAAGAGTCTTTAACGGATTTTTCGGTCTTTCCATTTTCCGGCCTTGCATATGAGGAGGAGCTTTTGTCATTGTTCAGCTCCCTTTTGCTGAGAAACGAAGACTTCTCTATAAATCTCATTGCATCGCATCAATTCGTCATGCGTGCCGATACCGTTGATTTTCCCTTCGTCTAAAACAATGATTTTATCGGCATCCATAATTGATGAAATACGCTGTGCGATAATAATCTTCGTCGTTTCTTTCAATGTTTCCTTCAACGCCGTTCGGATTTTCTTATCCGTAGCCGTATCAACCGCACTGGTCGAATCGTCCAAAATCAAAATTTTGGGCTTTTTCAACAACGCGCGCGCCAGACATAACCTTTGTTTTTGTCCGCCCGACACATTCACGCCTCCTTGTCCCAAAACCGTATCGTATCCTTGCGGAAAAGACATGATGAAATCATCCGCCTGCGCCGCCCGGCACGCTTCTTTTATTTCCGAATCGGAAGCGTTTTCGTCACCCCATCTTAAATTTTCGATTATCGTTCCCGAAAACAACAAGTTGTTCTGAAGCACCATGGCCACCGACGAACGCAACGTCGACAGCCGATAATCCTTAATATCGTTTCCCCCTATTAAAATCCGTCCCGAAAAAACGTCATACAATCGGGGCAACAACTGAACGAATGTCGTTTTAGAAGATCCCGTGGCGCCGATAATTCCCACCGTTTCTCCGGATTCGACGGATACGGATATGTTTTTCAGCGTCAAATTATCCTGTCTTTTCGAATAACTGAACGACACGTCTTCAAAAACAATCGAACCGTCTTGAAGCACCAAACCGTCCTTTCCTTCATCTGCAATATCGGGGACTTCGTTTAAAATCTCGCAAATCCTTTTAACGGACGCCTGAGAAATAACAACGCCTATAAACGCAAAAGACATCATCATCAGGGAAATCAAAATCATTCCGATATACGTTAAAAAGCTGAACAATTCCCCTGTTTGCAATTTACCCTGAATAATCAGATTTCCGCCGAACCACACGATGCAAATCAAGCACGTTTGCGTCGTGAAATTCATAATCGGCATATTCCAAATAACGATTTTTTCCGCCGATTTTTGAGTGTCACGCAATTCGGTCGAAGCCTTGTTGAATTTTTTATTTTCGTATTCTTCACGCACGAAGGCTTTGACAACGCGAACCGCCGTCAACATTTCCTGCAACGACGCATTTATCGCGTCATACTTTTCAAACATCTTAAGAAAACGGGGATGCGCTTTAAACGCAATCATCGCCAACGCCACACCTAAAAAAGGAATGGCCGCGAAAAAAACCAACGACAATTCAGTATTGATGCGCACGGCCATCAACGTCGCGCAAATCATCATCAACGGAGAACGCACCAAAGCGCGAATAATCATCATAAACGAATTTCGAACAAAGGTAATGTCCGTCGTCAGGCGCGTGATTAAAGAAGCGGAAGAAAACTTATCCGTATTGGAAAAAGAAAAATCCTGAATTTTATTGAAAGCCGCCGTTCTGATTTCCTTGGCGAAACCGGCCGCGGCCACCGCCGCCAAACGCGCGGCCAAAGCTCCGAAAGCCAAAGATAACAGAGCCGCGACAATCATCAGAAATCCCGTTTTAAAAACAAACGGCAAATCTTTTTGCGCAATTCCTATATCTACGATTTTCGCCATTAAAAAGGGGATGTATATTTCCAACGCGACTTCCCCCGCTATCGCAAGCGGCGCCAGAATCGCGGGCTTTTTATACTTTCCCAAATAAGAAAACAGTTTAAAATACATTTTTTCCTCTATATTGTTTTTCATTAAACCGCCGAAACAACAGATACGCAAGAAAAAAGGCCGGAAAAACACTCTTCTGTTTTTTTAAAAGACGGTTATAATCTCCGCGTTCAAACATAAGGAGATTTTTTATGGTGAAAACCGTTTGGAAACCAGGAACAATGCTTTATCCGCTTCCGCCCGTTATGGTGACTTGCGGTACGGTTGAAAAGCCGAATGTTTTAACAATCGCTTGGACGGGCATTATCAACTCCGAACCGGCGATGACGTACATATCCATCCGTCCGTCCCGTTTTTCTTACGACATTATCAAAGAAACAAAGGAATTCGTTATTAACTTAAGCACGGAAAAGATGCTCAAAGCCGTTGATTTCTGTGGTGTAAAATCGGGAAAAGACACGGATAAACTTAAAGAAACCGGACTTACCGTCCTGCCTGCCGAAAATATTAAAGCTCCTATCATAGAGCAAAGCCCCTTATCTTTGGAATGTCGCGTTACGGAAATCAAACCGTTGGGTTCGCACGACATGTTTTTGGCCGAAATCACAGCCGTTCACGTCGATGAAAAATTACTGGATGCAAACGGACGGTTTGAATTGGAAAAAAGCGGATTGATCGCTTTTTGTCATGGCGCTTATTACGCTTTGGGCAAAAAGCTCGGAACTTTCGGATTTTCCGTTGAAAAAAAGAAAACCCGCAAACAGAGAATCGCTCAAATCAAACAAGAACGAAATGCAGCTAAAAAACAAAAAGATACGAATAAAAACAAATTAAAAAGAAAAGAAAAACAAACTAAAAAAACAAAAAAATATTCAAAAAAAGCTCCTTGACAGGAGCTTTTTTATTTATCAGGATTTCATTTTTTCACAAGCGGCCTCTATCCTGTTTTGCAATTCATCGATAAAAGCCCGCTTATCCAAATCTTGCGGCATTGCCGGCAAAAATTCGATAATGACCGTTCCGGGATTTTTTATAAAAGCGTTTTTCCGCCAGAAATATCCCGAATTCAGAGCCGCCGGTATTACGGGAACGGCGCATTTTTCATATAACAAACCGACCCCCGGATTATAGCGTGTTGTAGCTCCCGGCGCCGTTCTGGTACCTTCCGGAAAAATGATGACCGGACGATTTTGCTCCAATCTTTTTTGACTGCCCTGTAAAATAGAGCGCATGGCCTTTGTCCCCGACGACCGATCGATCGGCACACTGCCCGACAACAAAAGATTCCAACCGAATAAAGGAATATACAGCAGTTCCTTTTTCAAAATATACGCCGGCAAAGGCAATATGGCATGAAAAGCGATCGTTTCCAATGCCGATTGATGTTTGGACGCCACAATATAGCGTCTGTCCGCCGGCAGATTTTCTATTCCCCGCACTTCGCATTTGATACCGGCGATCCAACGAAGTCCGAACATCAGGGATTTCCCCCATAATTTGGCATTAAACGCCAGCGCCTTCATCGGTAACCAGGCAAACAGAACGCCTGCCGAACAAAAAAACAATGTTGCCAAAACATAGTAGATGTTAAATAAAAACGATCGTATCAATTTCATTTCAAACCTGCCGTTTCAATATTAAAAGAAGTCGCGGAGAAAGGAAGGACATGGCTTAATGCGACGACAAGAAACTTCATATATTCCGATGTAATCAGAGAAAACGTTCCTGGCCATTTCCACCATTCGTCATGCTTAACGGTCTGCGGAAAAACAGGATGAGGAATAATCTCGATATCCGGCATCACGTCTTTGAATTCGGACAGACTGCGCGGCATATGGTAAGACGCCGTAACCAACCGCAACGATTTAAAACCGTTTCTGCTGATCCAATCCCTGCTTTCCAAAGCGTTTTCACGCGTATTTCCGGCAATGTGCCCCAAGGTAATCTTATCGCCCAAATTTTCAGGCAATTCATCTATCGTTTCGGCCAACAAAATCCAGTCAACCTTTTCATTAACGCCGGAAATGAACAGTTTTTCAGCTTTTTGCCGTTTCAACAAATCGACGGCGGCGGCGACACGCTGCGTTCCGCCCGTCAAAGCAACGATCGCATCCGTCGTCGTTTCCAGATCTTTCGGCCCTCGATTTACCAAAGACGCAAACCAAAACAAACCGCCGGTCCAAGCGGCAAACAAAATAAAAACGATCGGCAGCACTTTCTTACGTATCATAGCATCCGCCTGAGAGTTCTTTGCACTGTCCAATACGCCGTCAGCGTTGATAAAACAACCGCCAAAACGGGAACAAGCCCCAATAAAATCCAAGACGCCGCGTCAAATCTGGCCTCGGAGAGCAATCCGCCCTGAATTTCACCCGCCAAAGACGACAATAAAAACAAAATAGGCACAACACCCAAAAAGCCGACAACGGCACCGACAGACGCCAGTAAAGCCGTTCTTTTGGCGTATTGTTTGGAAATATAACCGTCATAGGCGCCGATTTGATGCAAAAGCTCGATGACGGGTTTATGAACGGCTAAAGAAGAGCAGGTAACATAAATAACGATTACCGACGTTGTGGCGATAACCAGACTTAACAACGCCGATGCCAGCAAGTCCAATGTCTGCACCAACTTAACCAACTTACCCAACCATAATTTATGTACATCCAATGACGCGTTCGGCGTATTTTTACTTAAAAGCGCTTTTAACATATCCAGATCGACTTCCGCATCCGGAATCAGTTGTACGTCAATCAAATGCGGCATCGGCAAATCGTCCAATAAAAAAGTATCGCCCAGCCACGGCCTCAACAAATCTTTCATCTGGCTGTCCGTTAAAACGTTCGCCGACGCTATTCCCGCCGTTTTCCGCAAAATATCCAAAACATCCTGCATTTCCTGTTGCGTCTTTTTCTTATTGACGCGACCGTTTTCTTCGATCGGGATAACCTGAACCGTTAAAGAACCCGAAATAGACCGGCTCCAACGCGACAGCATCGAATTCAGCGACAGCGTTCCGGCCGTCGTCAACCCCGCAAAAAACACCATAAGCATAACCATCCACGGTAAAAACCATGCAGAAGTATCTTTGGAAAAAGGCAGATCGCTGGTTCGTCTAAACACGCGCGGCCTCCGTTCTTAAATAAGCCTGATCAGGTGAATAGCCGACCGGATAAACCGTTAAACGGCCTTTTGCCAAGTGCATGCGCGGATAAGGAAAAGTACGGATCAAACCTTCGTTATGCGTCGCGATTACAACCGTCGTCCCGCGCCGATTCAATTCAACGAACAAACGCATCAACCGAGCAGCGGATTTGTCATCCATATTTCCGGTCGGTTCGTCGGCCAACAAAATTTGAGGCCGATTGATAACGGCTCGCGCGATCGCTACGCTTTGTTTCTGACCGCCCGACAAAGTCGGCGGTTTGGCGTTCAAGTGCGTTCCCAATCCGACCCACATCAATAATTCGGCGACACGTTTTTGAATTTCGTCTTCGCCGTAACCGGCAACGCGCAAAGGCAAAGCGACATTATCAACGGCGGACAAATGATCCAACAACCGGAAATCCTGAAAAACAACACCTATCTTGCGCCTGACGTCGGGCAATTCTTCCCGACCGATGCTGCGAACGGCTTTTCCGAACAGTTTGACATGGCCGCGGGTCGGGCTTTGCGCCAAATACAACAAGCTCAGCAAAGAGGTCTTACCCGCTCCGCTTTCCCCCGTTAAAAAATGAAAAGACCCCGCAGGCAGCGCAAAAGAAACATCTTTCAACACTTCGGCGCCCTGCCCGTAACGCAGGCCGACAGCGTCAAATTCTATGACATACGGTTCCGCCACTGATTTCTCCCGTTATTTCGACCACCGTATTTAAACACACTTGAAAAAATAAGTTAACATTTTATACGTAAATCTGCATAATACTATATCAAATTTTACAGGAAAGAAAAATGCTGATCACCTGTCCGCAATGTAAAACGCAATACGATGTTCCTCTGGTTTCGCAGACAACCGGACAAAAGGTAAAATGCGTCAAATGCGGTTGCGTCTGGGAAACGGATGACAATACGAACACCTTTGATGCAAGGGATTTACCTGATTTTATCAACGAAAAAATCGTTGCGGATCCGCTTTCCGAAACAGAAGAAATCGACATTCCCATGCCGATGTTTCAGGACTTTTTCAAACCGCCCGAAAAGAAGAAACCGGAATTTTTAAAATGGATCCGCCCGTTATATTTTACCGGTTTGTTTTGCATCGCCGCATCAATCTATCTGTTTTTTTTCCGTTCTCCCGTATGTCCGCCGATGACATTGCAGACGTTGGCTCATGAATCCGTTCAAGAAGAATATAAAACTTATCTGCTGCTTCAAGCCGCCGCTTTTAACAATACGGATCAGGAAATCGTTCCGGAAACTTTCAGCATACGTTTTTCAGATGAAAACGGACGGCTGTTAACAACGACTACGGTCGGTTCGCCCGTTTCCGTCCTGCCGCCTCGCAGCACGGAAAAAATCGATTTAAAAATCGAACGCCCCCCTTCACAAACGGCGCAAGCCACCGTTACGCTGACAAAATTCACCATACGTTAAAGCCACGGTGCGGAACACGTCAATGCCAACATGTCCTCCAAACTCTGGCGTTTGCGAACGACGGCATAATCTTTGCCGTTAACCAAGACCTCGGCACATAACGGACGGAAATTATAATTCGATCCCATGGACGATCCGTAAGCTCCCGCCGTTTTTAAAACGATCAGATCTCCCGCCGCCATTTCGGGCAACAATCGATCTTTACCGAAAACGTCACTGCTTTCGCAAATCGGGCCGACAACATCGTAAGCATGATCGTTCACGCCCTCTTTAACCGAAACAATCCCGTGATAGGCATCATAGATCGCCGGACGGATCAAATCGTTCATACCGGCATCCAAAACCAAAAAGCGTTTGGTCGCCGTTTGTTTTACCCGAACGATACGCGAAACCAAAATACCAGACTGCGCCAACAGATAACGTCCCGGTTCAAAAACGATTTCGCAATCCAGATCACCTAAAACTTTACCGACCAATTCCATATACGTTTCAGGAGAAGCCGCCTTGTCGCTGTCTTGATACGTCACGCCCAATCCGCCGCCGACATCAATCGTCCGGATATCAATTCCGTCATCACGCAGTTGACGAACGATTTCGGCCGCCCGCTTAAAAGCTTCCTCGAACGGTTCCATTTCCAACAGCTGTGAACCGACATGAACGTCGATCCCGACAGGCGACAATCCTTCCGATTTAGCAAAATCACGGTATAAAGAACGAGCCTTTTCCCAAGCGACACCGAATTTGTTTTCTTTTTTTCCCGTCGTTATTTTGTGGTGCGTACGGGCATCGACATCGGGATTGACGCGCAAAGCTATCTTCGCTTTTTTACCGGCCTTAATCGCGATGTCGTTCAACATTAACGCTTCTTCCTCGGATTCGACATTAATCTGCTTAATATCGTTTTCCACGGCCAACGTCAATTCTTCCTCGTTTTTTCCGACGCCGGAAAAAACGATTTTATCCGCCGGAATGCCGGATTTTAACGCCAACAATAATTCCCCGCCGGAAACAATGTCCGCTCCGGCACCCAAACCGGCCAATAATTTTAAAACAGACGGATTAAAATTACTTTTTATGGCAAAACAGGTCAGAGATTTTTTCAAATTTTTCTTTGCCGCTCCGTCAAAAGCGCGAAAATGATCGACAATGCCCTGCTGCGAGTAAATATAAAAAGGCGTCGATATATTTTTTGCAATATCGGAAATTGCAACATCTTCAACATATAATTGTCCGTTTTGATAATGAATGGCGTTCATTTTATTTTTCCGTTTCCAAAGATTCGTTTATTTCCCAAATGCTTTCAGGCTGTTTTTCCGACGGCATTGATTGAATTGTCCGCTTTATCCGCCGCGGTTCATGACGGGCGGGATATTGACGCGGATACGTCGTTCCGGCCGGAAAATCAAGCTTTCCCCTTTTTCCGCACCCGGCAAGACAAAAAACACACAACAAAACAATAGCGATCGTTTTCATGTAAAAACTCTTTTCTTTTCAACTTCGTGCACAGAATAGCAACTGTTAAAAACTTATTCACTCTTTTTTTTTATCTTAAGAAAACAAGGAATAAAAATGTATTTATTTATTTTTTATCTGTTTTTCGGATTATTGGCGCCGTTCGCAGCAAATGCGCAAACGACGGGCAACGTTTCGATAAAAAACGCGCTGGCTCCGCAAACGTTTAAACTCTATTCCCACCCCGTCTTGGCGCCGACAGCATCCTTTCAAGACGAAACCGGTCAGAAAATTTCCTTACGTGATTTTCGGGGTAAAATCGTTTTATTGAACATTTGGTCGACATCGTGCACACAATGCGTAATTGAATTGCCTATGCTGGATCGATTGCAAAAAGATATGGGCGGCATGAAATTTCACGTCATCGCATTATCATCGGATCTGGAGCCTCTGCCCGTTTTACGCAAATTTTGGATCAACAGGGGTATCAAGCATTTAAAAATTTATTCGGATCCGCAAGCGCTGTTTTCTCAGGCCGCAAACGTCAAAGGACTGCCGACGACGTTTTTAATTGATGAAGAAGGACGTGAAGTCGGCAGAATTCGCGGGATTGTTGAATGGGACGGACCGAAAATCAAGGCGCAAATCCGTGATCTGATCCGCGCGGCCAAAGAAAAAGCCCAGAAGAAAAAAGAAGAAAAAACGGAAAAGAAAAGCGACATTTCCGCAGAGTCTGGCTCATCTGCATCGGTGAACGCGCCTCAAGAAATACAAAGTTGGTTTAAAAAATAGAGGAAACCTTATCTTTTTAAAAAAAGCTTGATTCTCTTGATAAAACGGATAAAAAGAGGATCTCTGCTGACGTATAGATATGGAGGTCCTTATGGCCAAACCGAACTATTTAAAAATTTCCTGGGAACAATTTCATAGCGATGCAAGAATATTGGCATCACGTTTAACCGACCGCAAAGATTTAAAGAAAATCATCTGCGTAACCCGTGGCGGATTACTTCCCGCCGGTGTATTGGCCCGAGAATTGGAAATCCGTTATATCGATACGATCTGCGTCGCCGGATATGATGAAGAAGAACGGGGAACAAAAGCATCCTTGTTAAAGGTTCCCGAAACGGACGGCGAAGGCGTTCTGGTCGTCGACGATTTGGTCGATTCCGGCAGAACGGGACAAATTATCCGCGAATTAATGCCCAAGGCTTATTTCGTTACTTTATACGCCAAGCCCATGGGACAAAAAGTCGTCGACGATTTCGTCCTTGCCGTTGAGCAGGACACATGGGTTTTATTCCCGTGGGAAGCCGAATTGGCTCCGGCCACTCCGTTAGCCCGCAACGAAGATTAAAAATAATTTTTTCATTCATAAAAAAACCGGATAAAAATTTATCCGGTTTTTTTATCTTAACACGTAAATTACGCTTCTTCTTTTTCCACGTTTTTTCCTTCTTCTTTTGCTTTCAATTTCAAGAAAACGTAAGAACACAAAGGAACGCTCATCAAATAAAGCACAAATGTCGTACTGACCGTCAACCACGGTTTATAAACCAATGCGCCGGCATAAAATCCGGCCAAAGCCAACAGGACAATGACAAACCGGACCGGTACGCGAAAATGCTTTAAAGAAATCGTCGGCAAACGCGATGCCATTAAAAACGCGCTGATGAACAAAAATGTTTCAACAAACGGTCCGCTGCGGAAAAATTCGTTTTGAAAATGAAAATACAGCATAATCGGAACCAACGAGATATAAGCACCGCCCGGTGCCGGCAGTCCGACAA
The DNA here is from genome assembly GCA_045587165.1 of Alphaproteobacteria bacterium. Lineage (GTDB taxonomy): Bacteria > Pseudomonadota > Alphaproteobacteria > CAAGCB01 > CAG-977 > UBA11549. Next base: position 36,538 of record JAZNBT010000045.1, read on the forward strand.
AAAAATGTTTCCAATAGGACGGCTGCGGTTCTTCATCCAACATCACGTTAAATCTGGCCAAACGCAACGCGCAGCAAATCGGAACCAACAATGCGAAGATCCAACCGACAGGCGATGTTGTTCCCAACGCCCAGAAATACATCAACAACCCCGGAGCAACACCGAAACATACGACATCGGATAAAGAATCCAATTCTGCGCCGAAATCGGACGTTCCGCGCAGCATACGCGCAACTCGACCGTCCAAAGCATCAAAAATCGATGCCATTAAAATGGAAAATACGGCAAATTCAAACTTGCCTTCCATAGCGAAACGAATAGACGTCACACCGGATGACAAAGCAAACAAGGTGACTAAATTAGGCGCAATACGATTCAACGGCAGATCTTTAATCCGTTTACGGGAATTTTTTAACATATCAGAAAATATCTCCCTTACGAGCAGGACCTGAAACAGTCATATCAGCTAAAACCGTTTCTCCGGCAACAGCGGTTTGACCTTCCAGAACCTGAGGAGCGATGCCTTTAGGCAAATAAACATCCAAACGGCTGCCGAAACGGATCAAACCGAAACGTTCACCGGCTTTGAGCTGATCGCCTTCCTTCACAAAAGTCAAAATACGTCGCGCGACCAATCCGGCGATCTGAACAAAAGCGATCTTATGTCCGGTAACGGTTTCCATCGCCAATTCCTGACGTTCGTTGTTTTCACTTTCTTTATCCAAAGACACATCGACAAAAGCCCCCGGACGATAAAACATTTTTGTTATTTTACCGGCCATCGGCGCACGATTAACGTGTACGCTGAAAACACTCATAAAAATGCTGATACGCGTCATCGGTTCATCCCCCATTTCCAATTCTTTGGGCGGAACGACCTCGGTGATTTTACTGACGATGCCGTCTGCCGGAGATAAAACCAGATTTTCCCCTCCGGGAACGGCGCGCTGCGGATCACGGAAAAAGAAATAACACCATATTGTCAAGGCCAAACAAACGACACCGACCGGCTTGAACAACATCCACATCAAAACGGTTACTGCGGCGAACACTCCGACAAACCGCCAACCTTCCGGATGAATGGGCGGAAGGATGAAACGGCGCCAGGACAAATCGACTCGAGACATTAAAAGCTCCTTTTAATTTTATAATGACTGTATTTGTAAGCTAACATTTCAAGAGAAAAAAGTGTTTTTTCGACGTCCCCTTATTTTTTCGGTTTTGCCGGCAAAACAAACACTTGATTCGGATAGATCAAATCAGGATCCTTGATCTGGGTTTTATTCGCCTGATAAATCGTAACATACGCCATACCCGATCCGTATAAATGCTTTGCAATCTTCCACAAACAATCGCCTTTAACGACACGTACCCGGCGACGTTTCGACTTTTCAATTCCCTTTTCCATTTCAAAAGGAACCTCGACACGAGCGATGACTTTTCCTTTCGAATCGACTTTATCGGCTCGTATCATGTATTTTCGGCCGAGTTCCAATTTCCTGGGAACACGCAACGACCATTTGCCATTTTCAGCCCAGACATTGCCTAAAAACAAATTGTCCGCATATAAATTGACACGCCCCGATTCTCTGACGGTTCCATGAACAACAAACGCGTCATTGACATAATTAACCGCGCGAATATCGATATCAATCTGCATCTGCGGTTCCGCTCCTTGCAAGATATTAACATCTTCGGCATCGGAGGACATCATAACGGCCAGAACTTCTCCCGAATTTTTAGATTCCGGAACATCGACGACGACGACTTCGGATTCATCGCGCGTATTCATCGAATCATCGCGCAACCATATTTCGTGCGTTCCCGAAACCAAAGGTTCGGCAGGGATATAAACCCACTCGCCGTCATCATTGACCGTAAATTCGGTTAAAACGCTTTCGCCGTCCATTAAAGAAACAATCGCGCCGACAGATCCTTTACCGGCGGCGACCATACTGCCATCCTCTTCGACTCGAACAATATCGAAAGAAGCCTTCAATCCGGTTGATCGATCCGTTTTTACGATATGTTTATTTAAACTCTTTTTTTGCCCTTCCGCAAATTGATCGGAATCGGAGAAAGAATTTTCGGCCGCTCCCGAAACAACTGACGTGTCATCTGAAAACGGAAACGCTTGTTTTTCCTGAGAATCCGGATAAAAAATGAAACACAACGCGGCTATAAAAAACAAGATGGCGACGGCGACAGCGATATTTTTCTTCACAAAAGCACCTAAAAAATAAAAAAAAAGATAAAAGCCTCTTGCAGTATAGCAAACTTCGCGCTATAAGCAATAACACTTATTCGGAGTGTAGCTCAGCTTGGTAGAGCACTACGTTCGGGACGTAGGGGTCGTAGGTTCAAATCCTGTCACTCCGACCAATATAAGCCCTTGGAAAACAAAGCGTTTTCAAGGGTTTTTTCTTTTCTTTGAAAACAGGCAAAAAATGCCGCATAGCTAACACGAAACGGTCGACATCAGCGACCTAAAAAATTTTTAAATCGAATCGGTAAACGGCGACAAGATATTTTCCTCTTCAGATTTTTTTACATACAACGCTAAACAGCGTATGATGAAGCTTTAACCTGTTTAATCGTAAAATAATTTTGAAATTTAAGGAAACCCATTGATGATTATTTTAATTGCGGGAGCGTCTCATACGGGAAAAACGGCACTTGCCCAAAAGATGCTTGAAAAATATAAATACCCGTACCTGTCGATAGATCATTTGAAAATGGGATTGATTCGCAGTGCAAAAACAGACCTCACACCGACAAGCGACGATAACGATTTGACCGCTTATTTATGGCCGATTGTCCGCGAAATGATTAAAACCGCCATTGAAAACAACCAAAATCTTATTGTCGAAGGATTTTATATTCCTTTCGATTGGGCAAAGGATTTTGAACAAAAATATCTTGAAAACATATCGTATTATTGTTTGGTCATGAGCGAAAAATACATAAAAAGTCATTTTTCCGACATAAAAAAATACGCAAACGTCATTGAAAACCGATTGAATGACGAAGACAGCACGTTGGAAAACGTATTAAAAGACAATGCCGCGATTTTAGAACTGGCCAAAAAAAATAAAGTCCGTTATGTGCTGATTGACGACGCATATGAAATCAATATCGATTAAAAAATCCTTCGCTTTATTTTTACGGCCGCAGTTCAATCAAACACCTTTTCTTTAATACGTCACCGACTTGAATTTTTTCCATTTCATAACCGCCGTATTCTTTCATAACGCCGGACATTGTTTTATATGACGCTTGATTATCGTTAAAACAGCAAACGACAACCTCTTTTAACCCCAAAACATCTCGCGCATAATCCGACACCAATCGCAATCCGGCTTTCCCGTATCCTTTTCTTCGCATGGAGGGTATTATTTCATACGCGATATGTCCGACGCCCGTTTCCATCATTTTTTCGGTCATTTCATGACGTAATGCAAAAAAGCCGGCAAAAACATCATCGTCAAACAGCCAAAAAACCGTCTGAGGAACAAAACCTTCCGGCAAATCGATACCTTTTTGTTCCTTTTCGATTTCTTCAAAATATGTTTTAAAGTCGCCGGACCAAGCTTGAAAAAATCGCTTCACAATAAGGATATCAAAGGGAGAAGGAAATTCTTTGATTTCCTTTGCACCTTTTTTTACCAGTTCCAACAAATTTTTATCAGGTTGTTTTAATTCAATCATAAACAGCCTTTTCAGCGCTTATAATCATAAAAGCATTTTTTCAAAACACTCATGTCTTCGATAAAATCGTTCAAATTATCGGCACTATCCTTTTTTGTTTCAACCGTAACCCACGCCTTGTCAGGAATCATTTCGGAGATAACCTCCAAATCCATTTCCCCTTTACCCAAGTGGGAATGGTCGTCATACACGCCGTAAGATTTTCCTTGTGTTCTCTGGGTGATGTTTATGATTACCGAAGCATACCAACCCATTGAATATAAAGGAAAAATATGCTTCCTTTTTAATGACGGAAAAACAGCGGGGATTTTGGGAAAACATCAGAAATTATCGTTTTTTGTTACCCATATGTTACCCACGAAACAATGCGTAAAACAGGAGAAATGCTTATGAAAATCAGTAAAAAGACCATAGAAAATTTGAAATTTGACGGCAAAGAACGGCTTTTTTTCGATGATTCGCTAAAAGGTTTCGGTGTTCGCGTCCGCAAAGACAGCTCAAGTTATATCGTTATGTATCGAAATAATCACGGACAGCAACGGAAAATGACTATCGGCAAAACGTCGGGCATAACACCGACCGAAGCGCGGGAACAAGCGCGCAGGATTTTAGCCGATGTCGTGCGCGGCGATGATCCGCATATCGAGAAAATCGAGACGCGCCACGATTTAACCGTTCCCGAACTTGTCCAATTTTACATTACGGAACGGCAAGCCGTTTTTAAGAACGCGACCAAAGAATACTATGAAAGGGTTTTGCGAACACGCATAAAGCCTTTGTTGTCCGACCTTTATATGAAAGACGCGAAGACAAGGAACATACAAAAGTTCTACGACGCTATTATGGCGGGTAAAAGCCTTGCGCCGCAGTATTGTAAAAATCCGGCTCAAAAACATATCGCCTTTGCGAACAGTGCCGTTCAGTTGATAAGCACGGCTTACGAATATGCGATCTCGCAGGAAATGGCGACATTTAATCCGTGTTCGCATATCAAGCGCGTTCCGACGCCGAGCCGTCGTTTCTTTCTTGACGACAAAGGGCTAGTGCTGTTCGGAAAGACTTTGAACGGGATAGAGTATTCCAAAAAACTCTATATTGACGCTATCCGTTTGATTGCTCTGACCGGTTGCCGGAAAAACGAAATACTGAAATTGAAGTGGAAATATATCGACTTTGACAATCAGCTTTTCCGTTTTCCTGACACAAAAACGGGGGCGCAAGACAGACCGTTCGGAAGCGCGGCTAAACGGTTTATGCAGGAACTCAAACAAAAATTAAACCGGCAATCAGAAGACGAACTGATTTTCGGGGAAAACAAACAAGCCTCGAAAAAGGTCGAACATTTGTTCGGCTCTTATATCAAACGTGTTCCCGGATTGGAGGGACTTATGCCGCACGGTTTAAGACACACGTTCGCTTCAATGGCGGCGGCATTGGGGTATTCGGACACGGTTATTTCGTGTTTGGTCGGGCATAAATTAAGCACGATGACAAGCCGATACACTCATTTGACGGATACCGTCCGAACCGCTGCCGCAAACGCCGTGAGCGAAAGAATAGCCGCGCTTATGGACGGGAAAGACGGCTCTGCGGGAAATGACAACAGAGTTTCAACGCGGAACCGTGAACCGGATGAAACAGAGTTCAACAGAACGGAAGTTTCGTCGGCGGGGTGATCCAAGAGGGGCGAAGTCCCTTTGGCAAGTGGGCAGAAGAAATTCTGCCCTAACTTGCTATGGCAGATTTTTTTCTGCCGTGGAAAAGAACCGGGAGCAAGAACAATGGCGCATTTGGAAAAATACCCGAAAGCGGGATTAAGTCATCTTTTGAAGCATAACGAACGGACGGAACGGGATTGCCACGTCAACCGGTCGAACAAAAACATCGTTTCCGAACGGACGCATTTGAATTACAACCTTGCGCCCGAAACTGGAATGTCAATGCACGAAGTTTTGAAAAAGCGACTGTCCGAAGTCCGTCTTTACAACCGTCCGGACGTGAATGTTATGGGCGATTGGGTCATAACAAAACCGAAAGATGTCAAGAACGAAGATACGGAAAAGTTCTTTAAGGCGGCTTATGAATTTTGCCGCGACAGATACGGGGAAAAGAATGTTGTCGGTGCGTTCGTTCATATGGACGAATGCACGCCGCATTTACATTTCAGTTTTGTTCCCGTGGTCGTTGACAAGAAAAAGCACAATGAAAAAGTCTGCTTTCAGGAATGTTGTCCGCGTCGTGATTATCAGACGTTTCACCCGGAACTGTCAGCGCATATTGAAAAGGCATTGGGGTATCAGGTGGAAATCCTGAACGAAGCGACACGGGACGGAAACAAGGAAGTCATCGCGTTGAAACGGGAAACATTCATTCGGGAGTTTGAACGGGAGAAAGCGGAACGGGAACGGATATGGGAGGAAGTTAAAGCCCGACAACAGAGGGCTTTGGAAGAGGTTGAAAGAAAACTTCAAGCCAAGCGGAACGATCTGGAAGTCTTAACGCGGGAACACTGCGTTTTAGATGAGATTATGCGGACGCGATTCAATGTCCCCGCCGGAGTGGAACACTACAAAAGCTTTTTGGGCGGTTCAATGGTTCGTATGCCGGCAGAAACATTTGAAATGATGAAAAGCCGTTTGGACGCGGCGGATAAAATCCAGGTCGTTTCCTATTTTGATCGGAACAGGTATCGCGAACTAATAAATCTTGACAGCTACAAGGAAATCCGCAAAGCGACGGCTGAAACGGAGGCGGCAAAGAGGGAAACGGCGGATTTGCGGCGGGAATATGACGCTTTCATCGAACGGACGAACAAGAATTATTCTTTCTTCAAAAGCTTTCTTGAAGCGCGTCCGGAATGGAAAAAGGAGTTCCTGCGACAGCGTGAGGAGTTGGCGCGGTCGCAGGAAAACCGTTCCAGAAATTACGGACGGGAACAATCAAGAGGACGCGAAAGGTAAAAGGTGCGAGAGACTTCAAGATCAAAAAAAGGAAATTGAATGTGAATAATTTATTCGTAAAAGTGAACAAAATATTGCTTTTTAGCTTTCTATATGCTGTATTATAATGTGTTTATATGGATTGGGTCAATGGTGGTTAATTACAATAAGCTCTGGAAGCTTTTGATTGATAAAGGCATTACAAAAACGGAAATGCGTAAACGTGCGGGGATCAGCACAAGCGTTTTAGCTAAAATGGGAAAAAACGAAACGGTTTCTATGGATACATTAACGCGGATTGCATCTGCGATGAACTGCGGTTTTGATGATATTGTAGAGATAAAAGGCGAGGATAGAAACAATGACGCAGAATGAACCTATTCGTTTCATTGACTTGTTCGCAGGAATAGGCGGAATAAGGAAAGGCTTTGAGCTTGCGTGTGCTGATAGACATATAAACACAGAATGCGTTTTCACGTCAGAAATAAAGTCTTATGCGATAGATGTCTTAAAACAAAATTATCCAAGCGAAGATATATACGGGGATATAACGCAGATTATGGCGACAGATATACCCGACTTTGATTTTTTGCTTGCGGGTTTTCCTTGCCAAGCGTTTTCTGCTGCTGGGAAAAGATTAGGATTTGAAGATACAAGGGGAACTTTGTTTTTTGAAGTCGCTCGTATTTTAAAGGAAAAGAAGCCATTTGGTTTTATTCTCGAAAATGTTGAGGGGCTTGTAAATCACAATCGGCTAAATAAAAATGATAAAATTGGAAAAACGCTTTCAACAATTTTACAGACCCTTGATGAACTAAATTATAAGGTTTCGTGGAGGGTATTGAACGCAAAGGATTTTGGCGTTCCACAAGATCGAAAAAGGATTTATATTGTAGGAACGAAAAAAGAAGCTCCTAATTTAGAAAAATTCCAACGAGTAAAAAAGTACTTAAAAGATATTCTTGAATGCGGCAAAACCATTTCTACAAGTCCCTTTGTTAAACTCGTATTAAGTCATTATTCCATAGAAGATCTCTATGGTAAGTCTATAAAAGATAAGCGTGGTGGTGAAAACAATATTCATAGCTGGGATATTGAGTATAAAGGAGCAATATCACAAGAGCAAAAAGACCTTTTGAACACTATGCTTAAGGAACGCAGAAAAAAGAAGTGGGCAGAAGAGTATGGTATCGACTGGATGGACGGAATGCCGTTGACAGTAGATCAGATAAAAACTTTCTATAACCATCCAGATATTGAAACAATGCTTTCCGATCTCGTCAAGAAAGGCTATGTCAAAATGGAGTATCCGAAAAAGAAAATTGGAAATATGCGTGTTCAAGATACAACACTTCAAAAAGGATATAACATTGTCGCTGGAAAAATGTCGTTTGAAATTAACAAGATTCTTGATCCAAAAGGAATCGCCCCTACGCTGGTCGCTATGGATATGCAAAGGTTGTTCGTGGTTGATGGTGTTGGTTTAAGAACACTAACCTTACGAGAAGGATTGCGTTTATTTGGTTATCCAGATACCTATAAATTTGATACTTCTATTGAAAATGGTTACGATCTTTTGGGTAATACCGTGGTTGTTCCCGTTATCAAAGAAGTAGCAAACCGAGTTTTAGATGTTTACTGCGAGGTGTAACAAAATGAGACTAACAGCCCAACAGGTTTATGATAAATTAGTAAACGAAGACAGGATTCTTGAATTACAAGGGCAAATTAAATTTTTCTTTGGCGATGTTGATATTATTGTCAAACAAAAGGATGTCGTCGGGAATATAATTCAAGAATGGCTTCAAGGTTGGTTCGATAAACGCGGTATTGAATATGCTCCATCAGAAAATACACAAATGCCGCCGGATTTTTTTCTGAATCCAGATGATAGGACGGTAAATCTGTTAGAAGTAAAGGCTTTTAACCGTTCAGCAAGCCCTGGTTTTGATATTGCAGATTTTCGAATGTATGAAGAAGAAATAGTAGATAAACCTTATATGCTAAATGTTGATTATTTAATCTTTGGCTACGATATGAGCGATGACGGCGTTGTAACGGTAAAAGACCTTTGGTTAAAGAAAGTATGGCAAATAACGCGTTGTATGGATGACTGGGCAATCAATTTGCAAATAAAACAGAATGTCGTTCATAAAATTCGCCCTGGTGTTTGGTATAGCACACAAAGAGTAAGATTTCCCATGTTTTCTCGCCTTGAAGATTTCATTTCAGCTATTGAGCAAACTGTTTGGCAAAATCCGAAAACACGCGACCAATCTGGAACTTGGAAAAGGCGTTTTTTGGAAAGTTATGAACGTCATTATCATATTCGATTGGATATTCCACGTTGGGATGATATAGCGGAAAGATATAGAAACGATAGTGTTCGGGATTAAAAGAAAAATGCGGGATAAAATCCTGCATTTTTCTTTTAGAATTTAGTTTTTAATACCGCTTGCCCTATACGCCTCCGATAATTGTTCGTCTATCCAAGCGTTCAAATCCTCGACGGCATAAACTACTTGTTTCGTTCCGAACTTTCTAAATTTCGGACCGCCGCCGATTGAAGCGTATTTTGCCAAAGTTTTTTCGGAACGCGACAAACCTTTTTGTGCCAGATATGCCGCCGCTTGTTTTCTGCTTAAAAAAAGTCTTTCCATTGTTCACCTCTTTATACCCGTTATCGAACCTGTTTTCGATATGCTGTTACCTTTTTGTTACCCACGAAGCCTTTTCCCGCTGTCCGCAATAAAAAGGAAAAAATTTAGTTATTATTTTTCAATGAGTTAAATAATTTTTTATTCTCCTTTTTCATTTTTTGCTTGAAAGGTCGTCATACGGCGAAGCAATGTCTTTGGAATCCGTGAAATGATACATTTGAGGATTTAACCGATTAAACTGTTGACAATACTCGTACACATTCCGTTTATGCGAATTTGCCGAACATATGGCGTGTCCAAAATCAAGGCAAAAGCCGCAGCCGGACTGTTCTTTTATTTTTTGAATTTCTTCGGGCGAATGTCCGACGCACCGATGCTCGTTTTCCAAATACTCATAAGCGACATACGGTTTGTTTTCTATCAACGCCCGTTTTTCATCAAACGCGCTTAATTGCCTTATCGTTTCTTCGACGGGTCCGTCAACACCGCCGTGGAAAATAATGTGTTTGCAGTCCAATTCATCCGAAAAAGCTTTGACTTCCTGATATATTTTTAAATTTTCAGACGCGTTGTCCTTATCCGCCAAATTAAAACCGAACGTAAAATAAGCCGTATGAATAATGTACGGTATATCCAATGATTTCCATCTGCTTATTGAAGGGAAACTGTCCGGAATGATAAACAGTTCGATATAATCAAACACTTTTTGATCGTAAAGCTGTTTGGCTTCATCAAAATACGTGTTTGTATCGGTCGACCGTAATTTCAAACCGCGGCAAAACATTCAGGACTCCTTTTTTACTTATTTTCCGAGCAGCACATCCAACTGATGTTTTTCTTCAGCTGCCGTTTGAGGTTCCGCAAAGCCGATTTCAGGATTATCCGCAGCGATTCCGACATAAATTTGCTTGGGCGTCACCCCTTCATTCAAAAAAACAGCCGCCGTATTTCTTATACGATCCATTGCCCCTAAAGCTTGATCGGACGGTACATCCTGATAAGAAAGTCTGCCTAAAAAACATACATAAAGGTTTTCTTTTTTGACGTCTTTAGCGATTTTTTTTATTTGTTGAACGGCCGTTTCATTCAGCTCCGCACTGCCATATTCAAACAAAACGGAAAACCGCTTACCGTTTTTAACAGGACAGCCTGTATTCGCATGAAAAGGTACGGAACTGCACGATATCAAAAAAAATGCACTCAAAAGCAAAAACTTTCTTTTCATTTGGGGTGTCCTTGTGGTAATAAGTATTTTGTCCCTTTCGCGGATATGGTGGAATGGTAGACACAACAGACTTAAAATCTGTTGAGGCTTTGTCCTCGTGCGGGTTCAAGTCCCGCTTTCCGCACCAATCAAAGCCCTGAGAAATCAGGGCTTTTTTTATTGCGCTTAAGTATTATCTTCAATCAAGCAACAAATTGCAATCGAATTAAATGAAAGCGCCAATCCAAACAAAATGTTACGATTGAGATGAATATATATAACAAACGACGCAAAACCGTTTAAACGGTACATGATTATTGTCCGTTATCGTATGAATAAAGAAGTTGTCATAATAACGCTTAAAACCCTCTCTTTTCAAAAGAGCATCTTGACAATATACCCATACAGTGTATATGTATATATTAACAAGAAACGGAGAAAGAGCATGAAAAACGATACAAAAATCCATCATTGCGACAATTTACCCAAGCTGAACCGCATAGCCGGACAAGTCGAAGGAATAAAAAAAATGATGGAAAACGAACGCGATTGCTTGGACATCGTATATCAAATCAGAGCCGTTCGCTCCGCTTTGAAAAATATTGAAAAGAACATCTTACACAACCATATACAGCATTGCGTCGTTTCTTCTTTTAACTCTCCTAAAAAAGAAATACCTAAAAAAATCGAAGAATTAATCCTCTTGTTTGATAAAACCGATTATTAAAGCGAGGCATATCCCCATGTCAGAGCATTGTCATCACCACCATCACGGCGAAGTAAGCGAAAAATCCGTAAAATTACTGATTTTATCTTTTACGATAAATATGCTTTTGTCCGTTGCCGAATTTATCGGCGGTATCCTTTCCGGCAGTGTTGCTTTAATTGGCGACGCCTTGCATAACACTTCCGACGCTCTATCGATACTGATTGCCATTGCGGCATTCAAAATCGGAAAGAAAAAAGCAAATTCAAAATTTACATACGGATTTAAAAGAGCCGAAGTCATCGGCGGATTTGTCAATCTGATTTTATTGTTTATTTCGGGCGCCTACTTATTAATCGAAGGCATCGAACGCTTAATCAAACCCGAAGAAATCAAAGGCATGATGATTGTTTGGATTTCCGTTTTCGCTTTAATCGTCGATGTGTTTACGGCAAAAATTTCTCACCATGACGCACATCACAACGCAAACATGAAAATGGTGTTCATTCATAATCTGGCCGATGTCTTCGGCTCTGTCGGCGTCATTGTTTCGGGGCTTTGCGTCGTTTGGTTCGGAATATATCAAATTGATGGCATTGTCGCTTTATTGATTGCTTTTTATATGATTTTCCAATCAATCGCATCATTTCCCAAAATCGTTAAAATCTTGATGAATGCCGCCCCCGATGACATCGATATCGAACGGGTAAAAAAATTCATTTTAGAATTTAACAATATCAAAGACGTACACCATATCCATTTGTGGAGCGTCAGCGAACATAACATCGCATTGGAATGTCATGTCGAAAGCCTTAACACCGATATAGCGCGGACAATCGCTGAAAAATTAAACGATAACTTCGGTATTAACCACTGCAATATCCAAGTGGAAAAAACAGCCTGCAAAGAATGTTGCAATTTATAATTTTGCAAAAGACTTCTTGATTTACGTGTTTTATACGATTATCAATTTTGTCTTTAACCGCGAGGCATAATTCTGGCGGGGTTTCCGCTGACCATCGAATTATCCGGAACATTACTGACAACAACCGTATTTGCACCGATAATACAATTATTGCCGATTTTGATCGGTCCGACGATAAACGCCCCCGGATAAATTACGGCATTATCGCCAATCTGCGGATAATTATCGGGATTGCCGGGATGTTTGGGAAAATCTTTGCCTCCTATCGTAATGTTTTGATATAAAAGGCAGTTTTTCCCTAACTTGGCATATTTTGAAATGATCAATCCCGTCGGCAAAATAAAACGAGTCCCTTGCGCTTTTAACGCTTCGATATCACCGATATAACATGTTTCCTTTAACATGCGTTCTTCTGCACTGCTCAATTCCAAAGAATCCGGAACATCGTTTTTAAAGCTGCTGATAGCCGATTGAATTTTATCTAAAAAATTAACCATGTTTCACCTTTTTGATTTGATTTCTTTCAGGTTAAAATCAGACGGATAAAAATTCAAATAAAAAAGCGACTGTATCCAAGCCGCTTTTTTATTTTAGAAATATCTATTTTGCCAAACGTTTCGCGTGGAATTTTTCACGCCGTTTTACAAAGGTGACAAACAACATCGGAATAATAAAAATACCGAACATTGTCGCAACCAACATTCCGCCGAACACCGTCGTACCGACGGAACGCCGCGCCAAAGCCCCCGCACCGGAAGCGATAACCAACGGAACCAACCCTAAAATAAAGGATACCGCTGTCATCATCACCGCACGGAAACGCAAATGAGCCGCTTGAATTGCCGCATCTTCGGGACTTAGTCCGCTTTCACGCAAGTCTCTTGCGAATTCAACAATCAAAATAGCGTTTTTAGAAGCCTGAGCAATCAATAAAACCATACCGATCTGAGCATAAACGTTGTTATCCAATCCGCAGACGTACAAGAAAATCAGCGCCCCTAACAAAGCGACCGATACCGACAGTAAAACCGTAATCGGAATCATCCAGCTTTCATACAAAGCGACCAAGAATAAATAAGCGAACAAGAATGCCAATACCAAAACAACAGCTGTCTGACCGCCCGCTTCTTTTTCCTGCAACGACATCCCCGTCCACTCATATTCATACCCTTTAGGCAGAATTTCCTTGGACAGTTTTTCCATTTCATCCATCGCCTGCGTCGAGCTGAATCCCGCCGCCGGAGAACCGTTAACCTTGACCGTCATCATATTGTTATAACGCGTCAACTGCTGCGGTCCCAAAATGGGAGAAATATTCAACAATGAGCGCATCGGCACCATTTCACCTTTATCATTTCTGACAAACAGGCGATAAACGTCTTCTTCTTTACTGCGCGAAGATTCCTGTCCTTGCAAGTTTACTTCATATACACGACCGGCCAAAGTAAAATCGTTAATATAAGCATACCCCAATGTCGATTGCAGCTGAGAAAAAACGTCTTGAATATTGACACCCAGCATTTTCGCTTTGACACGATCCAATTCGACAAACAACTGCGGAGTCGACGTGTTAAACGTACTGTATACCATTGCCAGTTTCGGATCTTGGTTGGCGGCCCCCAACAGTTTGAACATGACCCGTTCCATATCCTGAGGAGTTTTCCCTTGGGCGTTTTGCAAACGATAATCGAAACCGTTTGCCATACCGATACCTGGAATGGCCGGAATGTTAAAAGAACGGATCAAAGCCCCTTGAATTTGATTAAATTTCGGTTGAATATCCGCCAAAATAGACCGAATTTGCATAGACGGATCCCGACGAACCTCATACGGTTTCAGGCCGGCAATCATCATCGCAAAGTTCGATCCGTTTCCGCCGATCATGCTGTGACCGGAAACCCCCATAACATCCTGAACCGCCGGATTTTTGGAAACAATGTCATACACCTGTTCCAAAACAGCCACCGTTCTGTCCAATGAAGCGCCTTCCGGCAACTGAACGTCAATCATGACGACGCCCTGATCTTCATCGGGCAAGAACCCCGACGGCGTGATTTTATTCATTCCGACGGCTCCGGCGATAACGGCGGCAATAATCAAAATCGACAAAGACGAATGACGTACCAAACGTTTGACAATCGCCGTATACCCGTCACGTCCTACGTCGATCTGACGCATCACCCAAGGAACAAATCCCGTCGTTTTCTTTTCTTCGCGGCGTAATAAAACGGCGCACAAAGCCGGCG
>JAZNBT010000046.1:0-7627 GCA_045587165.1 Alphaproteobacteria bacterium
GTACTTTGTCTCAAGACACGGAAGAGTAGGTCGCTGCCGGCTCTAGTAATGCTATATATGCTCGCTATCTGAAATATTCTTCTCAAAACGCCCCCTAGGTCAAATCTCCTAAGGGGCGTTACGTTTTTATACATATACTCATATAATTAAAAAAGGGCAGACACTCAGTCCGCCCCCTTTTTTGCAAATTCTCAAACCTTTTTTATCAGAAAAAGGATATGGAAAAGTTTTGTTCGGACACGGATTCGCGTAAGAAATTTGTAAACAGCTTCAGTTTCGGCGAAGAGTATTCCGAACCCAAAGTATACGCGGCAAAACGATGAAACAACGCAAACTCGATATTTTCCAAAGGAATCAGGTCCGGATAGATGTTTTGTGCCCAATCCGGCGCAAGAGCAATGCCGTTGCCCTCATGTATTAAACGTAAAATCAGCGAACGGGAATCGGATATCGTATTTAAATGCTGTGCCTGCTTTATTAAAAAATAACATTCCGGCAAGTTTAAATAATACTGTCGCATACAGAGGTCGTAATTTTCAAGAAGGTCTTGTAAATTCTTCGGTTGTCCGCGTTTTTTCAAATATTTACGGCTTGTATAAAAACGAATGATCGTTTCAGATTCAAATAAAAGAGAACTTTGTGGCGGAAGTGTATTGCGGCTTTTTTCAACAATGGCGATGTCTACCGAACGGGGATCAACTTTTTTGTCCGTCAATAAATGCAAACTGATTTTAGGATAGCGTTCGTAAAATAAGGATAATTGCGTTAAAATAGGATGTTCCGCAAAGCTTTCGTCAATCCATATGTTCAGATCTCCGGTTAGATTCTTTTCCTTGACGTATGACGTTTCAATGTTGTTTAAAGCCGTATCAATTAATTGAATCTCGGAATACAAAGTGCGCGCCGCATTCGTCGGAACCAATCCCGTCGACGTGCGCTGAAACAAAGTAATTCCGAAACGGTCTTCCAAATCTTTCAGCATCTTTGAAAAATTCGTCTGCCGGATACCGTTCTTTTCCGCCGCGCGAGAAATCTGGCCGGCATCAATCGCCTCCTTTAATGCCAGTAATTCCTTTAAAAAAGTGGATTGGTGTTTTATGGGCATAAATATATTCTCCGGGCTGTGTGTAAGTTGTTAAAAGCTTATATTGACAGTGCGTTATTTCTCTAAAAACGAATTTTATAGATATATAACTAAAGTATAGGCCTCTTTTTATATAAAGTTTTTATAAAAATAGCAAGTTCAAACCGTTTTAAAAAAATCGTATAAAATAGGTATAAATAAAAACTCATATTACATGGAGAAAAAATATGGTAAAAGATTTGACCCCCAGACAAATAGAAGTCATAAAAAAGTTGGCGCTCGGATTGCAGAATAAACAAATCGCACATGAAATGAATTTATCAGAAGCCACTGTTAAATTACACATGTCCGGTCTGTTCTTCCGACTAGGCGTTAAAAATAGAACCGCCGCTCTCTTAAAAGCTATGGAAATGCATCTGATTTAATGCTGTGAATTTATTTTCTATGACGCATGACTTCGATACCAAAAGTATCGAAGTCTTTTTTTTAGGGGTATAATGTGTTGAGGCAGTCAAACTTGAATAGAGAATTTAAATGGCAAAAATCGAAAATCCGTTGGAAAAACATTTAGCAGTCTTTGCTGCAGATAAAAGCAAAGAAAATTACGTACGTTTGTTGTATGCTTTTCGATATACCGATGTTTTAGTTCCTTCGATCAAGAGGGATGAGCCGGATATGCCTTTTGAAAACGGATGCATGTTAAAATTATCCGTTTTTAAGCCGGATCTGATTTATTTAAATTCTTTAAATAAGCGTTTGCTGCCTCTTTTTTCATCTCAAAAAGAAATCCCGACTGATTATAAAACGGGAAAATCCGTTTTTATGCACTGCCTTGATTGGGTTAAAGTGTCTAAAAGGAGTAAAAGCGACGGGGCTATTTTAAATCCTTTTTCCGCGCAGTCTTTCATATTGACGCCGGATCAGATTGAAATACTGCTTTCTTTTCCGGAAGAACAAAATTTTTCTTTTATGCGCAGACGTTCAGATTTTTTATGAAACGCCGAATCAGGTTTTAAAAGTAAAAAAACCCGCTTTTAAAAGCGGGTTTTTTATTTTTGGCTCCGCGAGTAGGATTCGAACCTACGACCAATCGGTTAACAGCCGATTGCTCTACCGCTGAGCTATCGCGGAATAATCTTTGGAGGCCGAAACCGGAATCGAACCGATATCAAAGGATTTGCAGTCCTCTGCATAACCATTCTGCCATTCGGCCCTACACAGCGGTTTGTCCCTGAAGACAAACCCTTATATCTCTAGTTTTTTTATCAGTCAACAGAAAAATGCAACTTTTTTTCTTCTTTGTTGTAAAAATTAAGTTTGTGATATAAGCATATCTGGAAAAGAGAGGGGATATGGCCGGATTTTTAACAGAAGATGAACATAATGCCGCACGTGAAAATATGCTGTTGGGACAATTAATTCCCAACCGTTTGCATAATGCCGGCATGTTAAAAGCAATGGGAAAAGTCGCCAGAGAATTGTTTTTGCCCGATCGTTTGAAAAGTCGCGCTTATGCTGACGAATCCATATATTTAAATCCTCATACGATTATGTTTTCTCCAAGGATACTGGCAAGTTTGATGCTGTTGGCAAATTTGCGGCGCAGCGATTTCGTGTTGGATGTTAAATCTGCAACCGGTTATTCGGCCGCTGTTATGGCTAATATGACGCAAGCGGTCGTTGCTTTGGAAAGTGACAGCGGTATGTGTGAAACGGCTCAGCAGATATTGATCGATTCCGAAATCGACAATGTGGCCGTGTTAAACAGAAATCCCGATCTGGGATTTCCTTCTCAGGCTCCGTTTGATGTCATTTTTATAGAAGGGATCGTTTCGCAGATACCTGAAACTTTATTGGATCAAATGGCTGAAAACGGTCGATTGGTTTGTGTGGTTGCTAAAAATGCGGATACGACGGGAAAAGCGACAAAAGTTGTAAAAAATAACGGCAGCTTATCTTATACGACGGAGTTTGAAGTGGATCTGAGCGGTTTTGTCCGATTTCCGTTTTACAAAAACTTTGTTTTTGAGACGGTTTCTTAAATAATTGTTGATATTAGAATATATTTAACGTTAAAAAAGAATGTTTAATAGGATTCCCAAATTTATCAAGGGGGCGCGTTGTGTCGAATCAACTGAATTTAAAAAGAATTTTGTCCGGGATTTCTTTATCTGCCGTTCTTTTAGGCTCAACGGTTCAAGCCGAAACATTGGATGAAGCTTTGGCTTATACATATGTCGCCAATCCGACGATTCTTGCGCAAAGGGCTTATTTACGTTCGGTTTATGAAAAAATCACCCAAAGTCAGTCCGGTTATAAGCCTGTTTTATCGGGTGAAGCCGCTTACGGGTATTCGTATACCAGAACAAAATCGTCTCCGATCTTTAATGAAGAAGAAAGTATGCCTGTTTCTTTCGGCGTCAATGCCGTGCAGCCGATTTTTTCCGGATTTGGAACGGCAGCATCGGTTAAAACGGCTCGGGCGCAGTTTGAATCCGAACGGGCAAATTTACGTAACGTGGAACAGTCCTCATTGAGCAGCGCCGTCGTGGCGTATACCGACGTTATTCGTGCTTTGGCGGTTTTAAAGTTAAATCAAAACAACGAAGCCGTCCTGCAGCGTCAGCTGGAATATACGCGTGATCGTTTTCGTGTCGGTGAATTGACAAAAACGGATGTGGCTCAGGCGGAAGCCCGTCATGCGGGGGCTGTCGCCGGTCGTATTTCCGCCGAAGGGAATTTAAAAGTCGCTTATGCCGGTTATCAAAAAGTTATCGGAAAACTGCCGGATAAGATTTTTGAACCGGAAGTCCCCGCCGCAAAATTGCCTCAGACATTGGACGACGCATTGGAAATCGCATTAAAAAACAATCCGGCCGTGCAGGCTGCGGAAATGCGCGCAAAAGGCGCTCAAAGTGCTGTTGATGTCGCTCAGGCTGATTATTATCCTTCCTTGGATATTCAGGCTTCGTATAAAAATATGAAAGCCGGTGCCCACGGGTCGGCGGATTTCGGTGCCGGAACGGTTGAAACAGGACGGGCCAGAGAAGAAGACACCTCCGTTATGTTGGTGATGGATGTGCCGCTTTATCGTGCGGGAAATACTGCTTCAAAAGTCCGCGAATCCAAATATGCCGCCGGACAGGCCAGAATAAACATCAACGCCGTTAAGCGTGATGTCGTACGTTTGACAACGCAGGCTTGGGAAAACTATCAATCAACGCAGGCTTCTTTGGTTTCTTTGGAAGAACAGGTAAAAGCTTCTGCTTTGGCGTTGGAAGGTGTGCGCTATGAAGAACAAGCCGGAACCAGAACGATTTTAGATGTTTTAAATGCGGAACAGGAATTGTTGGATGCACGCGTCAGTGTCGTTACTGCCAAGAAAAACCTGATAGACGCATCCTATCAGTTGATTGCATCGATGGGCTTGATGTCGCCGTCCGGATTGGGATTGGATGTTGCACGGTATCGAAAAAAATCCGCTGAAACGGTCGAACAGCCTCAGACTGATCAAAATCAGGTGAAAAAAACAGGCGAATCGAAAGGCAAAGAGGAATAAGTTATTAACCCGAAAAAGAAAATATCGGCTTGCTCCTTTTAAAGGAGATGCTATATTAAACTGATGAACTAAGTTGTATGGACAGAAAATGACTGAACAAAACGAACCGTCTATGGAAGATATTCTCGCTTCTATTCGTAATATTCTGGCGGAAGACGAGGAAGGTAATCCTGAAGAGGAAAACGTAAAAAATGATCCGGTTGTTCAAGATGCGGCGGAAACATCTGAAAACGTTGACGCACAGGAAAAAACGGAACCGGTTCGTTTTGACTCTGAACGGAATACGTCTCAAACCCAGCCTCAATCGGTCGACAGTATTGCGCCGGAACAGGAAGATCAACCGGATTCAGAAAATACGGAAAAGCAGGACAATGTAATGGATTTGACGGCGGATATGATTGTTTCTCAGCCGCAACAGGCCGCTGTTCCTGAAAAAGCCGATGATACGGAAGACGATGATGACGATTTCACGCCGGAACCCGTTATTCCGCAGGAACCGATGAAAGAAGAGACTTTGACGGATCTGATTAAGGAATCGGCAGTTCGTCGCTTTGAAGAAGGTGATTCTTTATTGGCGGAACCGACGGTTGTCGCCGCAGCGGAATCTTTATCGCATCTGAGGGATTTCGCATCGGAAAAACGTTTGAGCTTAGGTAAAGGCGATTTGACGATCGAAGCGATCGTTCGCGAAACGTTAAAGCCGTATTTAAAGGAATGGTTGGATATCAATTTGCCCGACATTGTCGAACGAGTCGTAAAAAAAGAAATCGCACATGTCATGGACAGGCTGGATTTGAAATAATCCGTTTTATTGTTTTCATTTCCTCAAGCCTGAAAACAGCTTGAGGAATATTTTTTTGAGTATCTAAATTGTAAAGGAGGAACGGCGATGCTGGATAAAACGTACAACCCGGCCGCAGTCGAAACAAAATGTTACGATAAATGGGAAAAATCCGGGGCTTTTGCCTGTGATCCCGATTCGAATAAAGAACCGTATTGTATTATGATTCCTCCTCCCAATGTAACGGGAAATCTGCATATCGGCCATGCCTTGACCTTTACCATTCAGGATTCTCTGATTCGTTATCAACGCATGCAAGGTAAAGACGTTTTATGGCAACCCGGAACGGATCATGCCGGTATCGCCACCCAGATGGTTGTTGAACGCTTGCTCGCCAAAGAAGGCGTTTCCCGTCACGATTTGGGGCGTGAAAAATTCATTGAAAAAGTCTGGGAATGGAAAGCAAAATCCGGCGGCCAAATTACAAATCAGTTGCGCCGTTTGGGAGCGTCTTTGGATTGGCCGCGCGAACGCTTTACAATGGATGAAGGTTTATGCAGAGCCGTTCGTCAGGAATTCGTTCAGTTGTACCGCGACGGATTGGTTTATCGCGACAAACGTTTGGTCAACTGGGATCCGCAACTTCAAACGGCTATTTCCGATTTGGAAGTGGAACAGCGTGAAACCGTCGGTAAAATGTGGTATTTCAATTATCCTGTCGAAGGTGAAGAAGGACGCTTTATCACAATCGCGACAACGCGTCCGGAAACATTGTTCGGCGATACGGCCGTTGCCGTCTCCGATGAAGATGAACGTTATAAAGACATTATCGGTAAAAACGTCATTATCCCCATTTGCAATCGTCCCATCCCCGTTGTGGCGGACGAACACGCCGATCCCGAAAAAGGAACGGGCGCCGTTAAAATTACGCCGGCGCACGACTTCAACGACTTTGAAGTCGGCAAACGTCACAATCTGGAAATGATAAACATCTTGGACGCGACGGCGCACTTAAACGAAAACGTCCCCGAAGCCTATCAAGGATTGACGACGGCCGAGGCGCGCGTAAAAGTTCTGGAAGACGTTAAAGCTTTAGGTCTGTTCGTTAAAGAAGAAGACAACCCGATGACGATTCCTTACGGCGACCGTTCAGGTGTTGTCATTGAACCGTGGTTAACGGATCAGTGGTTTGTAGATGCTCCCAAATTAGCGGAAGAAGCCATTAAAGTCGTTGAAGACGGCCGTATGGAATTCGTACCCAAAACGTGGGAAAAGACATACTTTGAATGGATGCGCAATATCCAACCGTGGTGTGTTTCCCGTCAGTTGTGGTGGGGACATCAAATTCCCGTATGGTACGGACCGGACGGTCATTTCTTCGTTCAGGAAAACGCCGAAGACGCTCAAAAGGAAGCGGATGAATATTACGGACATCACGAAGATTTAACTCAAGACGAAGACGTTTTCGACACTTGGTTTTCTTCGGGCATTTGGCCGTTTTCGACTTTGGGTTGGCCGGACAACACCAAGGAACTGCAACGCTATTATCCGACAAACGTTCTGGTAACCGGTTTTGACATTATCTTTTTCTGGGTTGCCCGTATGGTGATGTTGGGCATGCACTTTATGAAAGAAGTACCGTTTAAAACGGTTTACATTCATGCTTTGGTGCGTGACGAACAAGGACGCAAGATGTCCAAATCCAAAGGAAACGTTATCGATCCGTTGATTTTGGCGGATAAATACGGTGTTGACGCCATGCGTTTTACTTTAGCGGCCATGGCGGCGCAAGGTCGTGACGTTTTAATGAGCGAAAGTCGCGTGGAAGGCTATCGCAACTTTGTTACAAAGCTGTGGAACGCCGCCCGTTTCTGTGAAATGAACGAATGTGTTCCGGTTAAAGGGTTTGATCCGAAATCGGTTAAAGATCCGTTAAACAAGTGGATTATTTCCAAAGTTGCACAGGCACATGCCAAAGTTACGACCGCTTTTGACGAATATAAGTTCAACGAAGCTGCCAATGCTGCCTATCAGTTCGCTTGGGGAACATTCTGCGATTGGTATTTGGAATTTGCAAAACCGGTATTCTATGGCGACGACGAAGCCGTTAAAACGGAAACACGCGCAACGGCCGCATGGGTATTGGATCGTATTTTGATTATGCTGCACCCGATTATGCCCTTTGTGACGCAAGAATTGTGGG
>JAZNBT010000047.1:0-5278 GCA_045587165.1 Alphaproteobacteria bacterium
TACGCTCATAATTAAATTAGCCATCAAATCATAAAATTCATCGTGGTATAATGAACGACTTGTCGACTTTATATCCTGAACAATCTGAGCTTTTGTTACATAATACCCTTTAATTCTAGCGAGAGTTTCTTTCAAAAGTCCTTGAAGTTTTTCCATATAAAGCTTAGGAAGTCCCGCATTTATCAATACTGTAGAAAGATACTGATTATTCCCGCTGTTTTGGCTTTGATAAAGCTTTACCCTAAAATAGCTACATCCTTCTTTAATATAATTTCCTATATTTGCACTAGAAAGCTGTATAGTACTAAAAATTCCAAAAATAGGATCCCACTTATAATCTTTGTAATTTCTTTTGCACCATTCTGATGAAAGAAGAAAGATAAAAGCCCCTTTTTCTTTCTCTGAAATAAGTTTTATATCGTTGCTATTAGCAATGTTTTTCAATTCTTTATAAAGTTCTTCTGACACCTTATACTTATAAAGAAACCTTTCTTCTTCCCTTATATTTTGAAGAAAATTTCGTATATTTTCAAGGCATCCCATTCTGGTTTCGTTGTATTTTTTGCACAGGAGATTTTTTTCAGGCTTTTCAGAACAAAGACAATCAGTCTCAATTATTTTTAAATTGTCTTGTTTATTATCAATGACGGAATCACAAACAGCTATTATCCTACTTTCGTCATCTGTATCAATATAAGATGTTATCTTTAAACCTTCTTTCTCAATATAATTATTAGCTATTAAAAAATCACATTTATTTATAATTTGAGACGATATGTCCTCTCTCTTATTTATAAAACTTAAAAGATATTTTCTATTTCCGTTATAAATACAAACTATTTTATTTCGTATTTTTTGTAGAGGGATATCCTCGTTTTCATATTCCGGTCTACATTCAAGAAGAGCTTTTGTAAAAACAGATAAAAGAATGTCGTCCTTTAATTTTTCTAGCAAAATATCAAGGTCATTCTTATCCATACCGCTCTCCTAGAATTATGTTTTTAAAAAATTATACAAAAGGTTCATTGACGGACACATTTTAGCTTATTAAGCTATCCGTAAATCTTTTTGATGACAAGAATTAACTATGCTAGACTACGATAGTCTGGCGCAAACTGGTGCGATTTGTGGCTAAAAATATATTTCAGATACCAACAAGAGGGCGGGAATCGCTTTAATTGTACCTTCTTTCTTCAATAATTTTACAGGCTTCAAATAAATCATTGAAGACATTCTCGCTCAAACATTCATTAAGGATACGGGCATTTAGAATATCAGTAAGTCTATTTTTTCGCGGATGCTCCTATCGGGTGTAATGCTATTTAATTTTTTGTTCGTATATCAATGACAACACAGTTCAACTTGCAAACTCTGTGCGTTATCACTAATAATACATGACATCCTTTACTTCTTTTTATGAGAGTGACTATTTAGTTTGTTCTTAAAATCAGCCCTATTTCCTTTCTTTAAGGGATCATTTTTCAAAAGAAATTAACTAAAAGGGAACACCCCTTTTAGTTTAAACTTTTTCCAACTTTTGAAAATAGAAGGAACATAGAACTTTACCATTTTTGTTCTCTATCTGTCGCCTGTTCAATCGTTCTTCTCCGTTCGTGAATTTCTCGAACCTGCCAGATCGTTTTGTGTTTACGGGGAACGACCATCTGTGTCAGAGAGAAATCTCTATCCTGAAACCGTGTAGCTTGCATTTTCCACCCAAACTCTTTTGCAACTTCAACTTGATGTTGCCGGAGCATATGAAGTTGCATTTTTGTGAATCGCAACCGCTCTCTGCCGTTTGTCATTTGGAGAAGGATGTGTCCGTGTGTAGCGGCTTGATGCATATGCATCGCGTATAAATATCGATATCCCCTTTCCGCGAACGGTTCCAGATACCGTTCCATAAACCGGTAACATTCCTCTTCACTGATGTTCATTCTTTTAGGAAAAGAAACAATCAGATGTGCCATAAGATTCCCGTTCTTTCGTCGTTGTTTCAGATGAAGATCATCTATTTTTTCATTTAGTTTTTCTGTAGGAATAAGTTCCCGCACTTCGTTAAAAACACGCGCGTCTTTTTCCATTCCCTCCGAACCGTGAGCAATGTAATGTGCTATATTTTTCACCACTTGAGGTGACTTGATATAGAAAGCAATCTTGACCATTGCTTCCGGGATGGAAGATTTAAAATCAAGAGTAGCTCTTTGTTTTTGTGGAGCTGAATACTGAACGGGAAAGCGTTCCCGTTCAATATAAATACCTCGGATATGTTCATCCAACCAATGACGTTTACGTGCCATAATACACTTCCAATAAATCACGGATTTCCATTCGGAGTGCTTTAATTTGCCGACACGCCTGTTGTAAGTCCCGTAAAGTTTTTTCTTCAAGTGATTGCTTTTTTATCAGCGTCGTGTTTAAAGCGCGAACGGCTTGATTGGTGTTGACACCGACCTTTCGGGCTTGTTCCTCAAGCTTTGTCAGTAGAAGAATTTCATCATAATGCGGGATTTTCATCTGATGAAGTCCCGCGATGATAAACAACCTGATCAGGCGAGACGAACTTTGTTTTTCGGCAACAAGCGCGTCCCAAATTTCTTTTTCTATTCTGAACGATTTAACAATAAGACTCATATGAGGCCTCTCTGTTTTCTCGTTCAAACGTGTGTGACAGGAAAAATTTTATAGTCAATCAGGGCTACTTTCAAGGGAGAACGATAAATGTTTTTTCGCTCTTTTTGTATTACGAAAAGACTATCCTGCAAAAAAGTAGCCCTCAATAAAATCAGTCACTTACAAATCAGCCTTTAAACAGCCATAAACTTGTCAAGTCCCGCCCAACCGCCCCTTGTTACAGGTATTTTGAACAGTGTCGCCGTTTATGCGGCGACCGTTTTTTTTACGAATACGACTCTATTTAGAGCCGTATTCTTTTTGTTTGTAATAGATTTTCGGGACAATTTCTTTTTCAAAGTAATCATCGAACGCTTCATTGAGCAAATGCTTTTCCATTGCAAAAAACACCTCCGTCAACCAACCGCTTTTTGCCAAAGCTTTCAATGCCGACAAGTCTTCTTCCGGAACTTCTCCGCCGTGTACAAAATTAAATAATTCGGTGTCAAATTTTACGTCGTCGCGTTCTTCAAAGTCCGGCAGAAATTCTTCAATCAAATCCCAATACAACATTTTAGCCCTCCTTGATAAGTTGACCGATAGGGCCAGGCGTAAAAAATAAATCCAACTCTGCTAGCTCTAAAAGCTCTTCAATGGAAATATATCCGGCTTCAAAACCGTATCCGAAACTCGCCCATCCGAATGCTTGAATTTGTTTTTCATCAGTGTCTTTTTCAACGATGTAGCCGTCATAAGAACCGACGAAGTAGTGCAGTTGAGCCAAAGCGTTTTTGCCTTGTCCGTCCGTTTCATAAACTTGCGGCATCGCTTTAATACGCTCGGCAAGGTTCAAAATGATGTCCGCGAACGCTTCGGCTTCTTCGGAACGGTGCAAGTTTTCGATGAGGGTTTGAGCCTGCCGAACCGGCATAAACGGTTTAAGCGTCGTTTCCATTTCGTTTAAGGCTTGGTCGTATTTATCAGTCATTTTGAACGCTCCTTCTCTGTAAAAAGCACTTGTTAAAGGGTTTTGGGCATCGCGCCTGAAACCCTTTCGAGGTGCTTCGTCGGAGAGAAGACACTGATTGTCATATTCCAAGAAAAACGGAGGGGTATCGCCCGGCTTGCAACGACACCGGAGCGAAAGTCGGGGAAACCGTTTTTCTTCCATTAGGCGAAGGGAATTGACAAGCTAGAAAAGATCATTATTCAAACTAAACTGTTCTTGATAAGAAATTATTTCCATTTCTCTATTAAAATGTTCATAAAGCTAACAACAAAAGGTCTTAAATATGCTTAAAAATTTAACATATTATGTTCAAGGAAGTGCCAAAAATCCTTATAAAGTAACAATCGTTGGTTCAGGAGAAAACTTACAAACATATTGTACTTGTCCGGCAGGGCGAAAAGCTAATTTCTTTTGCAAACACGTTGCTTCCCTTTTAATCGGAGATATAACAAACTTTATTGAAGAAGGATCTGACGATCTTAAGGAATTAGTAAAACGCACAAAGAACTCACCATTAGAAGAGCATGCCCTATACTATTTAAAATCACATGACGTACCTAAAACTATCAATATCGCAACACTTGATGAAATGAAAAGCTATCTTGAATCTCTTAAGTCTTCTGCATCCTTTTGCGTTTCCATCGAAGAAGGAAAAAATGCTTCCAAACATTTAAAACTTTTTCTAAAAGATAAAAAAGGTAACTATACAAAACATCCTAATCTTACTTTATCCTATGAAAAAATTGGACAGAGATGTTATTATTTAGACTCAGATGATCTTGTCGTAGAAAAGTATGAGAAACAGAAACCTTATTTATTTAAGGGAATCAGTTATTCAAAAATTGAAAATGCGGCAACAAAATTTGTTGAAGAATTAAAGAGGCTTTTATCGGAATAATTTTTCGGGAGGAACGTACTTGTACGTTCGGGTTTGGCTTCGGGCGGAAAATTATTTCAAAAGTAAACAGGAAGCGGTCAAGCCGCTTCCCGTCCGATTTCTTGGAATGTCAACAGATAATCGAAAGCTTTTTGAGCTTCGGAGCAGGCTTTAAAAATGGTCTTTTTGTCGTTCTTCAAAACCTTGAGCCAACTTTGTAAATATGCCAGATTGTTTTTGCTGAATTGGTAGTCATAGCCTAAATATCCGGCGACAAACCCCGCTCCGATGTCGGCGATCAATTCCTCAAAGGCGTAGGTTTCATTTCCGAAACGTCCTTTCATATCGCGGTTCAAACGGTTTTTATGGCCGGTCGCGTGGATTGTTTCGTGCGCCAAAGTTGAAACAAATCCGCTTTCAGTTTTGAAATCTTTTTTATTCGGCATTAAAACAACATCGTTTTGAGCATCATATCCGGCTAGAACTGCCCCATAAAAATAGCTGATATCAGTGTTTTCAAAAAAGGCCATTACGTTTTTCTCAACCGTAAATTCTGCTTTTTCAAATTCTTCTGAAAATCCTTCGATTTGAGAACCGTTAAACACAGAATAAGCACGAGCGACAAAAGCCTGATTTTCGATTTCTTCAAGCTCTCCTGTTTCCGTGTTTTCGACTTCGCACTTATAAGAAAGCGGTTTCCAGAAAACGACGGTTGTTGCCTTTGCGCCCTTCTTTACTTGGAAACCTTTTTCCTGCCATTGGTGATACGTTCCCCAAAC
>JAZNBT010000048.1:0-1950 GCA_045587165.1 Alphaproteobacteria bacterium
TTACGTCCCCCGTTTCTCCGTTTACGGGCGGATGCTGATAACGTAAACCAATTTTTCAATGCCGCGGAATATTTTCCGCGGCATTTTTTATTCTATGACAGGTCCGTGACGTTTTTCCACGTCGCTTTTCAAGTACGAAAAAAGCAAAAAACATTAAATCTTTAATTGACCTACCCCCCCCCGACATATACTGAAAGTGGAGACGCTTATCTTCACAGGAGGGAAACATGAATTTTTGTTTTTATAAAAAAGCTTTGCCATACGCGTTTGCAATGGCGGTGATAAGTTTTTGTGTGCCGGCAAACGCCGATATGCTACGCGACGTCGAATCTTTTCAAATGGCAAAAGCCGTCAAATTGGGACGCGGCAAATCTTATTTGATCGGTCAGACGGCAACATTGACCGGCTCGGCATCGGCGGAACTTGTTAAGGAAATACCTTGTGATACAAATTGCATTTCTTGTGACAAATCTACGGGCACATGTTCGAAATGTAACAGCAATTACTATTTATATGAAAACGCTTGTAATACCTGTCCGCAGTATGCGACATGCGACGGCTCAAACGATTTTTCATGTCCGACGCCGCAATATTTCAAAATGGATTTAACCTGTTACAGTTGTTCTGACACGATAGAGAACTGTATCGCCTGTTCCGGCGCGACAACGTGTACGGAGTGTGCTTCACCTTATGTCGTTTCAGACACGGGCGATTCCTGTGAAGAACCGCCGACTTGTGCCGCAGCGGCCATGAAAAACAACGCAAATGTCGTTGCCGCGACGGATGCAAGCAGCTTTTACGAAGCGATGGATTCCGGCAAATCCATTATTTTGGTTGACGGGGACATCTCCGGCGTTGCGACAACGGCCTTAGGGGCTAAAAAACTGGTCGGTCCGAAATATTTTTCAGATATCGAAATCTGCAAAACGCAAACGACACCGACTTTGACATTTGCGTCAACATCAAACTTGACAATCAGTGGCGGAGAAATCAATCAACTGAAACTGAGTTTCC
Source organism: Alphaproteobacteria bacterium (assembly GCA_045587165.1). Classification (GTDB taxonomy): domain Bacteria; phylum Pseudomonadota; class Alphaproteobacteria; order CAAGCB01; family CAG-977; genus UBA11549. The sequence continues at coordinate 1,015 of JAZNBT010000048.1, forward strand.
CGACAGAAGACACTTCTTTTAACGCCATATCCGGATCAGGGACGATTAAAGACAGTTCCATTATCGCCGCAAAAGTAAAATCCGTTGTAGAAGCGACCGGAAAAATAACACTTTCAGGAACGAATAACGTTTCATCGTCTACTGGTTCATCCGCCATGTTGCGGATTTCAGCATCTGCAGGAAATTTTGAAATCATCGACGGAACGACAACGATTAACGGAGAAGCCACATATACTGCTTATATCAATGAAGGGACATTAACGATTGCGTCTTCGGGGGTATTGACATCAAACGCCACCGCTTATTATGGTCTTTATCTATATGGAGGAAAATTAGTCGCAAACGGTCTGATAAAAACATATGGAACTAGCGCATATGCCATACAGCTTTGGGGTGTGCACGCTTCAAACAAACCGTCCGCAAGTTTAAACGCTTCAGGAAACATTTTAACTTCCTACTATAGCGGTATTTATGCCACGGACGGAAGCGTGACGATCAACGGTTCTACGACCATTGATTTCATTGCCAATCCGAACTCTTCAGATGGTAGTTCAAAAACAGCTTTCAATATGCATGAAGTTTACTCAAACAGCGAAGTATCTCTTATAATTGCTGCCCCTGTTACAGTAAAGGGGTTGACAAAGGTCTATGACAGCCAATATCCGTCAAGCACGGGCGATCAACTGCTTTATATGGTTGGCGGTACGTATAAAATAAATTCTACCGTGGAATCGACAACTAATATAGGAAAGGTTTTAACCAACGGCGACTCAATGAGTATGAGCTCTTCCGGCGCCATATTAGGAGCCAATCTCCTCTATGGACGCGGATCCGATTTCTCCGTTTCGGCGGGAGCTAAACTGAAACTGGGCGGGGTCTGTAAAAAAGCGGCTTCATCCGGAACGTTGTCTTCGGTTACGTATGATAAAGCGATTA
>JAZNBT010000049.1:0-16197 GCA_045587165.1 Alphaproteobacteria bacterium
TCTTGGAATGATATCGTCCGTATATTCGTCCGCTTGTTTCATTAGGTGATTTTTGAATAGACTGCTTACTTTTATCCTTTTGATTGTGTCCTTCTCTTTTTATCCGGCTTTCGCCGCCGAAAAGGAGGAAACCGTATCTGAAATCGTTATCAGCGGAGTCATGCGTATAGAACCGGAAACTGTTTTGACGTACCTGATGATCCGTAAAGGGGATACCGTTTCCGACGAACAATTGGACAGAGGACTGAAATCGTTGTTCTCAACCGGTTTGTTCGCCGATGTCCGCCTGTCAATCAAAGACGGTGTGTTAAATGTCGATCTGGTCGAAAATCCGATCGTTAATCAGATATCGTTTGAAGGAAACAGAAAGATCAAAACTCAGCAGTTGAAAGACGAGCTGTCTTTGCATTCGCGTTCTGTCTTCACACGATCCAAAGCACGGCGCGATATGCAGCGAATTTTGGAAATATATAAACGTATGGGACGCTATTCGGCACAAGTCGAACCGAAGATCATCGAACGGTCTCAAAATCGTTTGGATGTCGTTTTTGAAATTAATGAAGGACAGGCAACCTTTATTCGAAAAATCGATTTCATCGGCAACAAGGCTTTTGACGCAACGGAGTTGGAAGAAAATATGTTATCCAAAGAAAACCGCTGGTACAGGTGGTTTACGTCTATGGATACGTACGATCCCGATCGTTTTGCGTATGATCAGGAATTATTGCGGCGCTTTTACCTGCAACACGGGTATATGGATTTTAAAATTATTTCTTCGTCTGCCGAATTGTCGCCGAATCGCGAAGATTTTTATCTGACGCTTGTTTTGGAAGAAGGGCCTCGTTACAGAATCGGTGATGTCAAAGTCGTTTCCGATTTAAAAGGGTTGGATGCCGACAGCGTGGCTGATGTCGTTTCCGTAAAATCCGATGTTTGGTTTAACAGCGAAAAAGTCGAAAACAGCGAGATCGCTTTGATAAATGCCGTCGGGGCAAAAGGTTTTCCTTTCGTTGATGTTTCTTCGGATTTAAAAAAGCGGGAAGGGGAAAATGTCGTAGATGTTACTTTTGCCGTCAAAGAAGGGCAACATCTGTTCATTGATGAAATTCAGATTACGGGGAATGCCCGCACTCAGGATCGTGTGCTTCGCCGCGAGTTCCGTTTTTCCGAAGGCGATGCTTACAGTCCGGCAAAAATCCGACGTTCGAAACAACGGATTGAAGGTTTGAATTATTTCGATCGGGTTTCAATGGATATCGAACCGGTGGAAGGGACCTTGGATCGAGCGATTTTAAAAACGGATGTGTCTGAAAAATCGACGGGATCTTTAAAGCTGGGAGTCGGTTGGTCTTCGTATGACGGACCTTTGGCCGAAGTGTCCGTTCAGGAAAATAATTTTTTGGGAACGGGACGCAGAGTAGGGGTGTCTGCTTCAATCGCGGAAGAAAAAACATTATTTGATATCAGTTTTGTCGAACCGTGGTTTTTAGACAGGGAATTGTCTTTAGGCTTTGATTTATTTTACTTAACGCGAAATTATTCGGAACGCAGTTCATATGATTCGGAAATGGGGGGCGGTTCCGTTTCGTTAAGCTGGAAATATACGGAAGAATTGTCGCATACCGTAAAATATACGTTGCGTCAGGATAAAATCGTCGATGTCAGTGAAACGGCTTCCATTTATGTAAAGGAACAGGAAGGAACGACGGTAACGTCCATGGTCAGTCAGACGTTGTTCTGGGACTACTTGGATAACCGGTATAATCCGTCTGACGGGTATTATGTTTCTTTTTCGAATGATCTGGCCGGTTTCGGCGGTGATACGCGCTATTTGCGTACGGATGTCAGTGCCGCTTATTATTATCCGTTATCCGATAAGTGGGTTTTGGGATTGTCGACATCCGGAGGGTACATCTTCGGTATCGGACAGGATGTTCGTCTGAATAACCGTTATTTTCTGGGCGGTTCTACGTTGCGCGGTTTTGAGGACGGCGGTGTGACGGCGCGTTCCAAATCAGGCAACGATGCTTTGGGCGGAAACTGGCAGGCGACTGCCGGAGTACAGTTGATGTTTCCTTTGGGATTGCCCAGTGAATTCGGGATGAAAGGAAAAATTTTCGCGGATTTCGGACTGATCGGAAAGCCGGATGATTTTAATGCATCTGAAATGTGGTATTCTTCGAAATTGCGTGGTAGTATCGGGATTGGTTTTGTATGGTCGTCTCCGTTGGGGCCGATCAATGTTGACTATGCAATACCGGTCTTGAAAGAACGTTTTGATGAAACAGAGTATTTTCGTTTAAACTTTGGATGGGGATTTTAAAAAATGAAAAAAGGAATTAGTCTTTCAATCGCTTTAGCCGCTATTTTCTTTGCCGATGCGGCAAGGGCCGAAAAGGTTGGTTTTATTAACGATCCTGAACTGGCTCAGAAATCGACGGCTTTGCAGGGCTTGCAAATGCAGCGCGATAAAATTCTGGCCGTTTTGAAAGTTGATTTGGAAAAAGAATTAAAAACAATTCTTGAAAAAAAACAAAAATTGGAAGAAGAAAGTGCCAAGTTATCTAAGGCTGAAGTCGGGAAACGCTTGGATGCGATTGATAAAGCGGAAAAAGATCTGCAAGCCAAAGCTCAGGCCGCCGCCGCCGAATTGCAAAAAAACTTTGTTGAAGCCGCTGTTTCTTTCAAAGAAAAAGCGATTACTCCGGTTATCAAAGAGCTGGCTAAAGAAAATAAGTTTGACGCTATTTTAAATTCGGCCAACGCTTTTTATGTTGATGAAGATTTGGATGTGACCGCGGAAGCGATCGAACGCATCAACAAAAAAATGCCTAAGGTCGAACTGAAAAAAGTAACCTTGGAAAAGGAAAAATCTAAATAATTGGAGTGATTCATGCCTGATGCACGTTTTTTTAAAACAGCGGGACCGTTTACGTTAAAGCAACTGGCCGAAATCAGCGGATGTGAATTGGCGGACGGTGTCGATCCGGACAAATTGATCACCAACGTTAATTCGTTGCGTGATGCCGGTGTCGGCGATGTCAGCTTTTTATTAAGCAAAAAATATATCGCCGATTTGGAACAGACAAAAGCCGATGCTTGTATCGTTCATCCGGATTTTGTTGCTTCGGCGCCTAAAGGAACCGCCGTATTGATTTCAAAAGAACCGTACAGATCTTACGGATTGGTTGCCGCTGCTTTTTATCCGGCTGAAACGACAAAAGAAACAATCATTCATCCGAGCGCCGTCGTCGCTGACAGCGCGGTTATAGGCGCCGGATCCCGTATCGATGCGGGGGCCGTTGTCGGTGAAAATGTGACCTTGGGTGAGAATTGTCATGTTTGTCCGAATGCCGTAATCGGTGACAATGTCGTTTTCGGCAATGACTGTATTATCGGGGCAAATGCTTCGGTCTTATATACGTTGGCGGGAAATCAGGTTTATATCTATCCCGGGGCGCGGATTGGTCAGGATGGTTTCGGATTTTTTATGAGCCCGAAAGGTCATACGAAAATTCCTCAGCTGGGACGTGTCATCATCGGTAATGATGTCGAAATCGGTGCCAATACCTGTATCGACAGAGGCGCTTTGGGAGATACGGTTATCGGTGACGGGTCGCGTATGGATAACCTGATCCAATTCGGGCATAACGTACAGACGGGAAAATGCTGCGTGATTGTTTCTCAAGTCGGTGTCGCAGGAAGTACGAAGTTGGGCGATTTCGTCGTTTTGGCCGGACAGGCCGGTGTTGCGGGACATCTTGAAATCGGCAGCGGTGCTCAGATCGCCGCTCAGTCCGGTGTAATGCGAGATGTCGCTCCGATGGAAAATCTGATGGGAACGCCGGCGATTCCTCTTAAAGAGTTTATGCGCCACTTTGCTACGTTAAAGAAAATTACAAAACGGTGAGAACAACAATGGAAGAAAATATTATCAAAGAAGTCGGTATTAATGAGATTTTGAAATTAATTCCTCATCGTTATCCGTTTTTATTGGTTGACAGAGTCGGAATTATCAAAGAAGGCGACGAAGCAGTCGGTATTAAAAACGTTACAATGAACGAACCGCAGTTTACCGGTCATTTTCCTGAAAATCCGGTTATGCCTGGCGTTTTAATTATTGAGGCCATGGCTCAGACGGCTGCTGTTACCGTTATGTACGGCAATGACGACGGATCGAAGAAAGGCGTTTTCTTTATGAGTGTTGAATCCGCTAAGTTCCGCAAACCGATTTTGCCGGGCGACCAGCTGAAAATGCACGTTACAAAGGAAACCGCTCGCCGTAATGTTTTCCGTTTCCGCGGCGAAGCAATGGTTAACGGCGTTTTGCATGCCGAAGCGGTCTTTACGGCAATGATTTTTGATGAAAAGTAAAAAAATATGACAACAATACATCCTACCGCCATTATCGAAGACGGCGCTAAAATCGGAAACGATGTCGAAATAGGTCCTTACTGCGTTGTCGGTTCTCAGGTTGAATTAAAAGACGGGGTTCAGCTGGTTTCCCATGTTTGGGTCGGCGGTGATACCGTTGTCGGAGAAAATACTGAAATTCGGCCTTTTGCCGCCATCGGCGGTAAAAATCAGGACCTGAAGGATAAAGAAAAGAAGGGGAAGCTGATTATCGGCAAGAATAATTCTATCCGTGAATACGCAACGATGCAGCCCGGATCGCCGGACGATAATAATGTAACGATCGTCGGTGACAACGGTTTGTTTATGATCGGAACACATATCGCGCATGACTGTATTGTCGGCGACAATGTGATTATGTCGAATAACGCCACTTTGGCCGGACATGTTAAAGTGGGCAATAACGTTATTATCGGCGGTTTGTCGGCAGTGCATCAATTTTCCCGTATCGGATCTCACGCCATGGTCGGCGGGATGTGCGGCGTAACGCGTGACGTTATTCCGTATTCTTTAATTTCTTTCGGCAGTCTGGAAGGGGTTAATATCGTCGGATTGAAGCGTCGCGGATTTTCGTTGGATACGATTAATAAATTGCGTTTGGCCGTTTCCGAAATCTTCAAAGGTGAGGGAACTTTGACCGACCGGATTAAGCATGTGGCCGAAGAATATCGGGATTGTCCGCCGGTTCAGGAAATCGTCGAATTTATGCAGACGGATTATAAGCGCGGCTTTATGCAACCGTCCGTAAAATCGTCAATCGCGGAATAATATGGCAGAAAAGTTAGGGATTATCGCAGGGGGCGGAATTCTTCCGAAACAGTTGACGGATCACTGTCAACGGGAAGGCCGCCCCTTTGCATTGGTCTGTTTAAAGGATTTCGCTTTGCCGGAAACGGCCGAAGGGCAGGATCCTTTGTGGATTCGTTTGGGTGAAGCCGGAAAGGCGGTTTCTTTTTTCAAAGAAAACGGCGTTCATGAAATCGTTATGATCGGTCCGGTAAAACGACCGTCTTTATTTCAGTTGTGTCCAGATTGGTGGACGGCGAAATTTCTGGCTAAAATCGGATTTAAAGCGTTCGGCGACGATAATTTGCTGACGGCTGTTATCAAACATCTTGAGGCGGAAGGCTTTAAGATTGTCGGTATTCACGAGGTTATGGGCGATATTTTGGCTCAAGAAGGCGTTTTCGGTAAAGTTAAACCGGATCGGCAGGCATCGGATGATATAGAACACGGTGTAAAAATCGCTTTGGGATTGGGGGCGTTGGATGTCGGTCAGTCCGTTGTCGTGCAACAGGGGATTGTTTTGGGGGTTGAAGCCGTCGAAGGAACGGACGCTTTGATTAAACGTTGCAAGGATTTGGCTCGTCCCGGGGCGGGCGGCGTTTTGGTGAAAACCAAGAAACCGCAACAGGAACAACGGGCGGATTTGCCGACAATCGGCGTTCAGACCGTTGTCAACGCTTATGATTCCGGATTGCGCGGCATAGCCGTTCATGCGGGAAAAACTTTAATCGCGGACAAATCCGCCGTTATCGCCAAAGCCGACGAATTGGGACTGTTTGTCGTAGGGGTGCAGATAAAATGACGCCGGATAAGGAATTGTTTGTTTATTTGATTGCGGGCGAGCCGTCGGGTGATTTGCTGGCGTCCAGATTAATGCGCGCACTGCGTGAAAAGACAAACGGAAAGGTTCGTTTCGCCGGTGTCGGCGGGGAAACCATGATCGAAAACGGTTTCGAAAGCCTGTTCGATTCCTCTGAACTGGCGGTTATGGGACTGGCGGAAGTGATCCCTTCCATTCCCAGAATTTTGGGGCGTATCCGTCAAACGGCAAATGATATTGCGGCAAAAAAGCCCGACGTGGTTATTACCGTCGACAGTTGGAGCTTTTCGGCCCGCGTCAACAAAGCTTTGAAAGCGATGAAAACGGGGATTCCGCAGATTCATTATGTCGCTCCTCAGGTATGGGCCTGGAAAAAGGGGCGCGCCAAAACGTGCGGGCGCTATATTGATCGCTTAATGGCTCTTTTGCCGCATGAAGCCAAATATTTCACGCCTTACGGATTGCATGTCGATTTCGTCGGCCATCCCGTCGTTGAAGGCGGGGCCGCCAAGGGTGATGCGGCGTCGTTCAGAAAAAAAACGGATATTCCCGAAACGGCCGGATTGTTATGCGTCTTACCGGGGTCCAGACGTTCCGAAACGAAGTATTTGTTGCCGATTTTTAAAGATACTGTTGCGGCTTTGGCAAAAAAATATCCGAATATGCACATTGTCGTTCCGACGGTTGTGACGGTTGAAAAAACAATCCGCTCCGCCGTTTCGGATTGGGCCTTGCCGGTGCATGTCGTGACGGGAGAGGCCAATCGTTATGATGCTTTTGCCGCTTGTGACGCGGCGTTGGCGGCATCGGGAACCGTTGCGTTGGAGTTGGCTATGGCGAAGGTTCCTTATACAATTGCGTACAAAATGAATCCGATCAGTTCGTTTTTGGTTCGAAAGCTTGTTTCCGGTCGTTTTGCGAACTTGGTCAATATCCTGCCGGATAAAGAGATCGTTAAAGAGTATTTGTTGGAAGATTGTACCGTCGAAAATTTAACGGCAGAGGTTCAAAAGTTGTTGGATGATCCGACGTATCGTCAGAATGAAGTGAACGAGGCTTTCGGCGTATTAAAAACGCTTGGGGCGGATGAGGCCGTAACACCCAGTCAAAAAGCGGCCGATGTCGTTTTGGAAGTTGCCGGAAATAAGAATTAAAGCTGTTCCAACGCTGCGGGCAGATCTGAAAAATGATCAATCAGGACGTCGGGTTTGATTTCTTCAAACGGAACATGAGCATATCCGTATGTTAATAAAATAACCGGAAATCCTGCCGCTCGTGCGGCTTGTGCGTCCGTTTCGCCGTCGCCGACCATAACGGCGTCATCGTTTGCGCCACCCATCTGTTTTACTGCTTCCCATAATGGTTCGGGGGCGGGTTTTCTGACGGGTAAGGCGTCGGCGTCTAAAACAACGTCAAAGTATTTTCTTAAATCCAATTTGTCCAAAATCACTTTGGTCGGGCCGGCCGGTTTGTTTGTGCAAATAGCCAGTTTGCATCCGTTCCGACGTAATTTTTGCAATGTTTCGACGACATCCGGATAAGTTTTGGTCAGAGCCATTTGCGCATGGGAGTATTGAGTTAGCCAACAAGCCAACAATTCGGGCATTTCAGATTCTTCAATCGGGGCGCCGGTTAACGCAAAAGCCCCTTTCAGCATCATAGCCGCACCGTTTCCGATGGTGGACATGGCTTCGGCCGTGGTTAATTCGCGTCGGCCGTGATCTTTTAAAAACAGGCTGATTTCATGGCACATGTCGGGAATACTGTCAATCAGCGTGCCGTCTAAATCAAAAATTACATATTTTTTGCCCATCTTTAAACTTCCGTAACAAACTGTTGTCATAATTTATTTTAACTTTTGTTTTAAGTATGCCAAATTGCTTTTGAAATTACAAAGAAAAGGATTCTTTTTTGATGTCTGAAAACAAAATTTGCGCCGTAGTTCTGGCAGCGGGACAGGGAACAAGAATGAAGTCCGGTTTGCCCAAGGTTTTACATAAAGTAGCCGGACGTCCGATGGTTTGTCATTTGTTGGCGACGGTTGACGCTTTAAACGCCGAAAAAGCCGTCGTCGTCGTCGGGCCGGGAATGGAACGAGTCGCTGAAGCCGTTGTTCCGCACAGCGTGGCCGTGCAGCATAAACAGCTGGGGACGGGGGATGCCGTTAAAGCGGCCAGAGATGAACTGCAGGACTTTCAAGGCAGTGTTTTGGTTTTATACGGTGATACGCCTTTGATTAAAAAAGAAACTTTGGAAGAAATGATCCGTTTGCGCGAAAACGGTGCCTCTGTCGTCGTTTTGGGTTTTGAACCCGCAGATCCGGGGCGTTACGGCCGTTTGATCGTCAAAGACGGGGTGTTGGAAAAGATAGTTGAATTTAAAGATGCATCGGAACAGGAAAAAGCCGTGCGTCTGTGCAATTCCGGCGTGATGTGTCTGGACGGGGAAAAATTGTTCGGTTGGTTGGATCGTTTGAAAAACGATAATGCCGCCGGAGAATACTACTTGACGGATGTCGTCGCCATGGCGCGATCGGAAGGCTGTTCCGCCGTTGTCGTTATCGGAACGGAAGAAGAAATGGCTGGAGCAAATTCTCGTGCCGATTTGGCCATGATTGAAGGTATTATTCAAAAACATTTGCGGGCAAAGTTTCTGGATCAGGGGGTTACGATGACGGATCCCGATTCCGTTTATTTTTCCTACGACACCGTTTTAGGGCGGGATGTAACGATAGAACCGTCTGTTATTTTTGAGCCGGGGTGCGTCGTTGAAGGCGATGTTGAAATTAAAGGTTTTTGTCATTTCGAAGGGACGCATATCCGTTCCGGCGCAAAAGTCGGTCCGTTCGCTCGTTTGCGTCCGGGGGCGGATATCGGCAGCGAATGTCATATAGGCGATTTTGTCGAAATTAAAAACGCGACGATTGAAACAGGCGCAAAAGTCAACCATTTATCTTATATCGGGGATGCCAGAATCGGGGCTAAAACCAATATCGGCGCAGGGACGATTACCTGTAATTATGACGGTTACTTTAAATCAAAAACGGATATCGGCGCAGGGGCTTTTATCGGTTCGGATACGGTGATTGTCGCACCGTGTTCTATCGGCGACGGAGCAATGACCGCGGCCGGGTCCGTGATCACCAAAGACGTGCCGGCCGATGCCATGGCCGTAGCGCGAGGCAAACAAACCGCTTTGGACGGTTGGGCGGAAAAATTCCGTGAACAGAAAAAAGCGTTAAAAGAAAAACTATCAAAATAGGGATTGAAAGAATTATGTGCGGTATTGTCGGTATTATTTCCAATAGACAAGTAACTCCTTTGTTGATTGACGGGTTGAAAAGGCTGGAATATCGCGGTTATGATTCCGCGGGGGTCGCGACTTTGGTCGACGGGCGGATCGATCGTCGTCGGGCAAAAGGTAAAATCGTTCATTTGCAGGAAAAGATTTCTGAAAATCCTTTACCCGGAACGGTCGGTATCGGTCATACCCGTTGGGCGACACACGGTGTGCCGAATGAAGTCAATGCTCATCCGCATGCAACAAAGCATGTCGCCGTCGTTCATAACGGGATTATTGAAAACTATCGTGAACTGCGTGACGAATTGTCGGCGCAAGGTCATGTTTTTGAAAGTGAAACGGATACGGAAGTTGTCGTTCATTTGATTTCGCAGAAAATTGAAGAGGGGACGGATCCGCAGGCGGCCGTAGCCCAATCTTTAAAGCGGTTAAAAGGTGCCTTTGCTTTGGCTATTATCTTTGCCGGCCGTGAAGACGTAATCTTCGGGGCGCGAAAAGGATCGCCGTTGGCCGTCGGTTTCGGTGACGGGGAAATGTTCCTCGGGTCCGACGCGTTGGCTTTGGCTCCGTTGACGCAAAAGATCATGTATCTGGAAGAAGGCGACTATGCCGTTTTGACGCGCGACGGTGTAAAAGTATTTGATTTAAACGATATGCCCGTTGAACGGAATGTCGTCCTTTCTTCAACATCCGGCGCTATGATCGGGAAAGGTGGATACCGTCACTTTATGCTTAAAGAAATTTATGAACAACCGCAGGTTATCGGTGATACGTTAAATACGATGATCAATCAGGATATGAATACGATTACATTGCCGAACGTGCCGTTTGATTTAAAAGATGTGCCTCGTTTGACGATCGTTGCTTGCGGAACCTCCTATTATGCCGGATTGGTCGGCAAATATTGGATTGAATCCGTCGCCCGCATTCCGGTAGATATCGATGTCGCATCCGAATTCAGATATCGTTGCCCCGTTATGGAAAAGGGCGGAGTGTCTTTGTTTATTTCTCAATCGGGTGAAACGGCCGATACTTTGGCGGCACTGCGTTATTGTAAAGAACAGGGGCAAAAAATCGTTTCCATCGTCAATGTGGCGGAAAGCACGATGGCCCGTGAATCCGATTGTATTTTGCGTACTTTGGCCGGTCCTGAAATCGGCGTTGCTTCAACAAAGGCTTTTACGACACAGTTGACATTGCTGGCTTGTTTCGCAATCGTCTTAGGACGTGCGAACGGCGCTTTATCCAAAGGTGAAGAGGCTCGCTTGTCTCACGCTTTGGTCGAAGTTCCTTCTCGTGTAGCCGAAGTCTTGAATAATGATGATAACATCGCCAAAATTGCGCAGGATCTGTTTGTCGACGCCCGTGATGTGTTGTATTTGGGACGCGGCAGTAATTTTCCGATCGCTTTGGAAGGGGCGTTGAAGTTAAAGGAAATTTCATACATTCATGCCGAAGGTTATGCCGCGGGGGAAATGAAACACGGGCCGATTGCTTTGATCGACGAAAATGTTCCCGTCGTCGTCGTCGCACCGACGGACAATTTATTTGATAAAACGATTTCCAATATGCAGGAAGTGTTGGCTCGCGGCGGAAAGGTTGTTTTCTTCGGCGATCAAATGGGGGTCGGTTCGGTTAAGGATCGTTCCGCCGCTTCGATTATCCTGCCGGCGGTTGATTCCTTTGTCGCGCCGATTTTGTATGCCATTCCCGTCCAATTATTGGCATATCATACGGCTGTTGCGAAAGGGACTGATGTTGATCAGCCGCGTAATTTGGCTAAAAGCGTAACGGTGGAATAATGATGATCAAAGAAAAAGCGGCGCGATTGTTTCGTCGGATAAAAAGAAACATGCGTTCTATTTTACTGTTGTGGTTGCCTGCCGGTATTATTGCCGCTTTTTTGGCCGTTCTTTTAATATCCGTTGCGTTGTCCAAGGATGCTTCTTTTTATTCCTGTACGCGCTTGTTGTCTCGTTGCGCGGGGGAAAAACCGTCGGTGGGGCGTACGGCAAAATGCGCTTATCAAGTGGCTTGGTGTGATATAACCGTTCTTTGGGACAAACTGAACGGCAAAAAGTTTCCTGATTTGCCGGGGTTGCCCGTTGTTGATGAAAAAGCCGACAAGGAATTGTTTGAAAAGCTGACGTCGGATGAATTTTTGGAACAAAGGTTTCAAGAATTGGAAAAACAGGAAAAGGACGAGAGCAAAACGGACGTGATTCCAAAAGAGGATTTGAAAAAATATATGGAACATTTGCGTCATGAACGGCTTTTGTTCGAAAAAGAACAGGCCGAAAAAAGAAAAACTCTGGCAGTCGAAAAAGAAAATGAAAGCGGGAACGATAATTTAACTGGAAAAACGGCAGAATAAAGCCTATAAGAAGGGGCTGAATTTTTTAGGTTGTTGTTATGGAAGAATGGTTACCAGATTCATGGCGTTTAAGGCCGGCAGCTCATTTGCCGGAATACGCCGATGCGGAACATTTAAAATCCGTTGAACAAAAATTACGCAAATATCCGCCTTTGGTTTTTGCCGAAGAAGCGTTTCGTTTGAAAAAATCACTGGGGGATGTCGCTAACGGCAAGGCGTTTTTATTGCAAGGCGGCGATTGTGCCGAAAGCTTTGCCGAATTCGGTGCCGGTAATATTCGCGATATGTTCCGGATTTTATTGCAAATGGCCGTTGTTTTAATGTTCGGAGCTTCCCGTCCGGTCGTTAAAGTAGGACGTATGGCCGGTCAGTTCGCTAAACCGCGTTCTTCCGCAAACGAAACGATCAACGGAGTGACTTTGCCGTCCTATAAAGGCGATAATATCAACGGTATTGATTTTACTCCCCAATCTCGCTCCGCTCAGCCGGACAGGATGTTGCAGGCATATCATCATGCTTCGGCAACGTTAAACTTGTTGCGTGCGTTTTCTCAGGGCGGTTTCGCCGATTTAAACAAAGTGCAGGAATGGAACTTAGGATTCGTCGCTCATTCTTTGCAGGGCGAACAGTATCGCCGTTTTGCAGACAGAATCAGCGAAACGTTGGATTTTATGGCCGCTTGCGGTATTTCCGCCGATTCTGTACCGTTGGTACGTGAAACACCGTTCTATACATCGCACGAAGCCTTGTTGTTGCCGTTTGAAGAAGCCATGACCCGTGTCGATACGTCTTCGGGAGATTGGTACGATTGTTCGGCTCATATGTTGTGGATCGGTGAAAGAACACGCGATCCGAAAGGGGCTCATGTCGAATTCGCTCGCGGTATTTGCAATCCGGTCGGTGTTAAAGTCGGACCGAAAACGCAAACCGATGATTTACTGCGTTTATGCGATATTTTAAATCCTTTGAACGAAGCCGGCCGTTTAACATTTATCGTGCGTATGGGGGCTGATTGCATTGAAAAAAATCTGCCGTCGTTGATTCGCGCCGTTGAAAAAGAGGGATACCGTGTCGTGTGGTCGTGTGATCCGATGCACGCAAATACTCAAGTTGCTTCAAACGGGTATAAGACACGCGATTTTCAAGCTATTTTGGAAGAAGTAAAACGTTTCTTCGCCGTTCATCAGGCAGAAGGAACCTATGCCGGCGGTCTGCACTTTGAAATGACCGGTCAGGATGTGACGGAGTGTGTCGGCGGTTCGCAAAAAATTACCGAAGAAAATCTGGCAGAACATTACAGTACGCTGTGCGACCCGCGTTTGAACGCTAATCAGTCTTTGGAACTGGCTTTTCTGGTGGCCGAGATATTGAAAAAAAATTCAACGGTTAAAAAAGCTCCGACTGTCTTAGCCGAATGATTTTTAATACGTTTTTGTTCGTAAAGATTTTGCCTTGCGGGCATTGATTTGTGATTTCCAGAAATTTTCGCATCCCTTGATCTGTCCGTCGCTTAACGGAGCGGCACGCAGCAGGCGTAAGTTTTTTTTACCGGAAAACGGTTCAATATATAAATTGCTGCCGCCGTTAAAACATTGAACGTATCCGGCGGCAACGGCCCGTTCATGGCCGAACAGCCTGCGATTTGTGTTCTTCAATGCGGATTTTGCGACGATTTTATTGTTTTGACCGGATTGATCAATAATAAATGTTTCCGGCAAAACCCATCCGGCAACGCCTACAAAATCCCAAGCAAACAATCGTCTGTCCGATTTATTTATTCGGCTGCCTTCTTCACGGGAAGGGAAAGTTTTTAACAATTCTTCGGTTAAAACTTTATGTTCTTGATGACGCAGTCCTATCCCTTGATAAATTAATTTTTTCTGTGCGGCGTCCCATTCTTCGGCAAAGAACCCGAACCAACCGACTTTTTGAGCAACGGGACGATATAAAAATTCTGTTTCCCGACGGGTGAGCAGATCTTTTGTCATTGATCTGTGCGTCCCCGGTATGGCCGTGGCGATTAATATGTAAATTATGATCAACGTCAGAGCTGAACGTGCGCCTGAAACAATGTTTTCCGAGATCATTTTAATTCCGGCTAAGGCACATAAAGGAATGAAAAAGCCTAAAGGCCGGTATTCCAAAATGTCACCGCCCATGACAAACAGATAAAAACCTATATAAGCCGAGAATGTCAGCATCAGTAAAAATAAAATACCGAAACCGCTTTGCCGTTTGATGACAAATTTAAAAAGAGCCCAGATAATAAAGAAAATCAACCAAAAATAAAGCGCGTATTCCAAAACAAACGACAAAATGTAATCTCGGCCGAAATCCGGAAAAGGTTGATTGTAAAAAGCGGTAAAAGAATTAGGAATGACGTTGCCGTAAGTTTCGTACAGCCAATGATAATAAAACCAGACGGTGCCAAGTAACAAAAAGGCGATTAAGCTTTTAAGTTTCGAATGTCCTTGAAAAGAAAAGAAAATCAGAAAAACGGCGGTCGCCGGAATGAAAATAAATCCTTCGAAACGGCATAAGGCCAACAGAACGGCCGAAACGGATAAATAAATAGGGTTTCTAGTTTTGCCCGCCGTTGCTTCGAACGTCCACCACAGAACCAAAAAATTAAACAGGGAAGTTTCCGTTCCCGATGTGATAAAAGCCAAAAACGTTCTGTTTGTCAGCAAGATCAAGCACAGAGCTAAAAATAACAGCAGGCTTTTACGTTGAATGTTGGATTGTATGTTCATCCGTCGCATAAAACAAAAACACAGAAGAACCTGTCCCATCGAAAACAGAAAAGTCGCCAAATCCGCACTTTGCGGCGGCATTAAACCTGTTTTCCAAAGGCCGTGCAAAATCGTCAGCCATAAAAAACTGGTAAAACCGCTGACCGGTTCAAACGGCGGCGGATTAAACGTATATCCCCAACCTTTAACCGCATTGGATACATATCGAAAGGAAATAAAGGCATCGTTTGCAGTAAATGCATAAAAAGATCCCGCGACGGCAAAACACACACACAGCAATAAAAACAGCAAAACATATCTGATTTTTCCCGTCGCCGTTTTGCAGCTCCAGTCTTTTAAGTCCGCCGACGTATTCAGTATCAGGGGTTTGATGCCGAAAATTATATTGCGCAAAGAATTTTTGACAGTTTCGGAGCTTACGGATCTGATCCGATCGCGCAAAACAGGGCCGATTCTTTTAATTTTTAATTTTATGTCTGTCAGTTTTAGTTTTAATTTAAAGAAACGGTCTTTCACTGCCATGATCAATTTCCGGAAGAGTAAATGTTTTCAGGAGCTTTTTCCAAAACCTGCGCGTATTTTTTTGCGCCCAACATATCAATCAACAAATCCCAAGAAGCCATACATTCCGAACTGTTTCGGCAGATATAAATCAAAAAGGATGATACAGGTTCGATTGTTTTCAATTGCTCAAGGATGCTTGTTTTTTTTGCCATGGCCTCTTTTAAATGAGGGTAAAGAGACGCCATCGCCTGAATCGGATCCTGCATAATGACGCGGCTTGTCGCACTTGGGGTTA
Source organism: Alphaproteobacteria bacterium (assembly GCA_045587165.1). Classification (GTDB taxonomy): domain Bacteria; phylum Pseudomonadota; class Alphaproteobacteria; order CAAGCB01; family CAG-977; genus UBA11549. The sequence goes on from JAZNBT010000049.1 coordinate 15,246, forward strand.
ATCCGGCCTGTTTTAAAACTGTTTGAGACAGCAAAGACACGGAAACATAATTAAAAAATTGTTTGTAAGTCATTCCTGTCATTTGTTCTATTTTTTTCGGGTCCGTTTCTTTTGTCCAATCAGCAATCATTTTTGTTAATAAAGCATGGTATGTATCCAATGTTTCGAAACGCAGCTGATCGGCTTCGATTAAATAAAAATTTAAAGAGGCTTCATTTCGGGCGGCGGTGGAAAAATCAGGCAATGTTCCCGCTCCTCGCAGAATGATGGACGGAACGGTTTGCGGCGGTTGCCGGACGGGGGACGCACCGTCTTCAATCAGATCCGGTTTTTCCAAAGATAATAATGGTTGACCGTCATCTGTTTTTAAAGCGCTCATCTGTATTATTTTTTGTTGTAAAGTCGTAAACTTTTCGGGGCGGAAAATATAAAAATAGCAGAAAACGATCAATCCCAGAGATAAAACGACTTTGAATAATCCGCCCAGACATCCGCCTTTCGGAGGCGCGTTTCGGCGAAAATCGTTCGGTTTTGCAGGCCTTTTTGTTTGTTCCGTATCGGCGAATTCGTCATCCGGTCCTAAATCAAGCTCGTCTTCCTCCGCATAGGCGGCGTCGGGTTCATGGTCGAATTGATCTTCAAATGTTTTGATTTCCGTCATCTTCTTCTCATCGCTTTTTTTTAAAGATAGTATCTCTTTTTAATTAAAAATCAAAATAAAATCCCGACTTGTTGTCGCGTGTCGGGTTTGTTATTCTTTGACTGTAACAAAGAAGGGGATTTTCAGATGATTTTAGTATTTGGATCTTTGAATGCCGATTTTTTTCTGTCAGTAAAAACTTTTCCCGAGCCGGGGGAAACCGTTTTAACTCCGAAAGCATTGATTAAAGCCGGCGGTAAAGGTTCGAATCAAGCCGCCGCCGCCGCAAAATCCGCCTGCTTTGCCAACGGA
>JAZNBT010000050.1:0-9133 GCA_045587165.1 Alphaproteobacteria bacterium
TTTGCTGGGGAAAAAAGACCCTTTATAACGCAATCGAACGAACTTTACAGTTCCACGCGCATTACCAATGCGTCTGTTTTGACATCGCCGCGCACATAATAATTCGGACGACGACCTACCTGTTGGAAGCCGTGTCGACGATACAAATCAATCGCATGTATGTTGTCTACGGCGACTTCTAAAAAAATTTCTTTGATTTCTTCATTTGCCAACGAAATAAAAGAAGCCTCCATCAATTCATCGGAAATATGTTTTCCGCGATACTCCGGCAAAACGCCAAAAGTTACAATATCCGCCTGCCCAGGACTGTAAGCATAAACAACGATGCCGACAGGTTGATCATTCTGATACGCGATCAACCCCAACGATCCGGGCAACAGCAACATTTGACGCATCATGGACTCGTTCCAACCTTTGGAAAAACAGGCGCAATGAATATCGGCATATGTTCTGGCAAAAGAAGCGTCTCGAATTTTTATTTCCGGCATACGGTGACCTCCGCTTCACGCAGATACATTGCCGCCGGAAATTCTTTTTGCGGTTGCTTGTCTGCGGCAAACAAGGCAATATCCGCCGCTGTCGGCATGGATACGTCGCACATATCCAAAGCCCCGATTTCTTCTGCTAAACGATCAACCCCGTTTCCGGCAAAGATATAATCGGAAGCAAACGCTTTGATTTCTTCCGCAGTTTGAGCGGACGGTTCGCATACGGGAATATTTTGACAATACCGCTGAACATAAAAATCATCGCGTTTTGTTTCCAAAACCAAACACACTTTTTGCAAATCGGGCTGACAACGGCTGATTTTCCATGCAAATGTTTCCAAAACAGACACACCGATCATCGGCAATCCCAAAGCCAACGCGATGCCGTCAGCCGCAGCCAGACCGACGCGAACACCGGTAAAAGACCCCGGCCCCGTTGTCACGGCAACAGCCTCTATTTCTTTAAAATCGGTTTGCGCCCGACTTAAAACACCCTGCACCATCGGAATCAAACGTTCAGCCTGACCCCGTTCCATTTCTTCTGCAATTTCGCATACAACCTTGTCGCCGTTGAAATAAGCGACCGAACAAATACCGTGAGCACAATCTATTGCTAAAATTTTCATTCTGTTTCCTGTTGTTTTCCTTGAAGTTTCTGCAAAAACTGCATTTTCTGTTCCGGAGTCATTTCCTGTATTTTTTTATCATAGGCGGCATCTCCCAATTGTTCACGCAACATCATTTCGACCAACTCTGTCGGAATTGATCGGCCGGATTCGGCACTCATGCTTTCAGCAATCAATTCAGAAGCAAAAGAAATCAAGCTTTTTTCACCGCTTTTAGTTTGAAAATTTGCATTTAACACATAATCTTTAACTGATTTTTTCCAGTCGCTTTCTTGTTCCCGCTCATTTTGTAGAACATGATCCGCTTGCATTTTTTCCGCGTCAGACGGCAATGGTTCCTGTTCGGGATTTTGCGGGAAAATATTTAATTCGGGATATTTTTTAAAAAGCGCTTCCAACCCGGTGAACGATAACCGCAACAATTGACTCTTTTCAAATACGGACGGAGAAACGGCGCTGACGAAGAAACTGATCAACAATAAAAAAACAACACTGCGTCCCAATCCGAAAACGGCACCTAACGATCTGTCCAATCTCCTGAATGAACTGCTTTTGATATTTTGAATCAAAGATGACGAAAAAATACGTAAAACAAACCACATTATCAACGATCCCAATGCCAAAGACATCAGTCTTGCCGTTTTTTCATGCGGAATAAAAGAAGAAATCACCGGCTGGAAAACAGGGATCAGATAATATCCGAAAACACCGGAAAAAACATAAACAAACAAACGTGCCATTTCAACGGAAAATCCCCGACTGAAACCGATCAGAATTGAAAAAAAGGCAAAAAGCAAAATTAAAAGGTCTATTTGTCCGGCTTGTTCCATTTTTTTCCGATACCTTAATCGACAACGGATTGAGCTTCTTCAACGCTTTCCAAAAACAGTTTATCCAACTCTTCACGTTCTTGTTCGTTATACCCTTCCACCTGCAGATCGGACGGCTTGTCCTCAACTTGCGGATTATTCAGAGCATTAAATAAATCATCCGCTTTTTCAGGATCAAGCGGCTTTTCCGGTTCCGTTTTCTCGATTTTTTTGGCCGGTTTTGTTTTTTTCGAAGACGAGTTCAGTTTTTCAATCAATTCTTCAATTTCATCGGGTTCTTTTTGTTCTTCTTTCTGGGTCGGATTATCAAACAAAGATTCCGGCAACTGTTCTTTGACACTTTCGGTTACGCGTTCCAGATAAGGAAAAGCCTTGCTTTCTTTTTGCAAGCGTTCCAAATATTTCGGCGCCAACGTCATCATTAAAAAATAAATAAGCACCAAAATAACAATGCCGCGAACGGCCCCGAAAATAAATCCAAGAAAATGATCCAAACGATTCAACGCACTTTTACGAACTTTCTTTTCCACTTTGGAACAGGCCAGCGTTAAAAGAATCAGCGTTACGATTGCCACGACAACTAAAGAAACAATATTGGCCAACAACGGTTTGGGCAGATAATTCAAAACAAACGGCGCCAAAAACGGCATTATGTAAAAACCGGCAATTGAGGCTAAAAACCAAGCTCCGAGTCCCATCATTTCGCTGATAAAACCGCGGAAAAAAGACAACAGCGCGGAAACGATCAAAACAACCGCAATAAAAATATCAACGCCTACAATGTTTCCCATTTATGAATCCTGTTGATCCGATAAACCGAACATATCCAAAAGTGTTTTCAAATGCCCGATCTCATTAACCTTCAAAACAGTATCCGATTCTTTTACTGATTTTTTATTAACGCGCGCCGGCGGAATTAAAGCTCGGGCAAACCCCAGTTTAGCCGCCTCTTTCAATCGTAAATCCGGCTGAGGTACGGCACGGATTTCTCCGGACAAACCGACTTCGCCGAAAACGACCGCGTCCGCGGGGACGGGAATTTGAGATACGGAAGACAACAACGCCGCCGCCACCGCCAAATCCGCGGCCGGTTCGGTAATTCTGATTCCCCCTGCGACATTCAAATAAACATCCTTGCCCGACATCGGCAAACCGCAACGTGCTTCCAAAACCGCTAAAATCATGGACAAACGCGATCCGTCCCACCCGACGACCGCGCGACGAGACGAACCGCCCGACGGAGCGACCAACGCTTGAATTTCAACCAGCATCGGACGCGATCCTTCCACGCCGGCGTAAACGCAACTGCCCGTCACGTTGCCGCGCCGTTCAGCCAAAAACAACGCCGACGGATTCGGCACTTCGCTTAATCCCTTTTCGGTCATTTCAAAAACGCCGATCTCGTCCGTCGCGCCGAAACGATTTTTAACGCCGCGTAAAATACGGAAATGATGTCCCCGATCACCTTCAAAATAAAGAACGGTATCAACCATATGTTCTAAAACGCGCGGACCGGCCAAAGTCCCTTCTTTTGTAACATGGCTGACCAAAAACAACGCGAAACCGCGCCGTTTGGCCAAACGAATCAATTCGTTGCCGCAAGCGCGCACCTGCCCTACCGTTCCGGGAGCGGAATCCATCGTGTCGACGAACATCGTCTGTATGGAATCGATTACGACGACATCCGGCGCTTCTCCGGAATCCAAAGTCGCGATAATATCGCGAACGTTCATCGTCGTCGCCAATTCGACATTCGCCTTTTCCAACCCCAGACGGGCGGCACGCAATCGAACCTGATCCGCGGATTCTTCACCCGAAATGTAAACGCACCGTACGGGAGCGCCCTTAACATTGCAGACAGCGGATAAAGCCGCCGTCACCTGCAACAACAACGTCGATTTGCCGATTCCGGGATCGCCGCCGATCAACAACACCGATCCGGCGACCAATCCGCCGCCGCAAACGCGATCAAGTTCCTTTATTCCGGATTTTAATCTGAACGACGTTTCCGGCACACCGTCCAAACCGACGAATTCGATTTTCCGACCGCCTTTGCCGCCGGTTGCTTTCGGCGCCGCCGCAGCCGCCGTTTCTTCTTCGACAACGGAATTCCATTCGCCGCAGACCTCACATTTTCCCGCCCAGCGCGGGAAACCCGCTCCGCAACTTTGACAAACAAATCTGGTCGTATTTTTTGCCATTATCCGCGAATTTCCATTTGAATCGGACCTTCGGCGCGGCCGTTTATGAACTGTTCGACATAAGGATTGTCCGAATGATCAATATCTTTGACATCGCCGTGCCAAATAATTTTTCCTTTATAAAGCATCGCGACTTTATCGGCTATTTTGCGTACCGAAGACATATCGTGTGTAATCGTGATACCCGTCGCTCCCAAATCCGTTACGCACGAACGGATCAAATCGTTGATCACGTCCGACATGATAGGATCCAACCCCGTCGTCGGTTCGTCAAAAAAAATCAATTCGGGATCGGCCGCAATCGCGCGCGCCAATCCGACGCGTTTTTTCATACCGCCTGACAACTCATCGGGATAAAGAGACGCGACATCGGCGCTTAATCCGACCTGAGCAAGCTTTGCGATCGCAATTTCTTTAGCCTGCGCGCGCTTCATCTTTTTTCCCTGAATCAAACCGAACGCAACGTTTTCCCAAATATTCAAGCTGTCAAACAAAGCCGCCCCCTGAAACAACATTCCCGTTTGCGCGTTGACTTTTTCCATTTCCCGAGCGGACAAACCGACGATTTCCCGCCCGTCGACCTGAATTGATCCCGAATCCGGCGTCAATAATCCCTGAATGCATTTGATCGTAACGGACTTGCCCGTTCCCGATCCTCCGATGATGACAAGAGACTCTCCCTTTTTGACTTCCAACGTCACACCGTCCAAAACGACTTTTTTACCGAAAGCCTTATGCACATCCGTCATTTTTACTTTGATTTCGTCAGACATCGGCTTTCCTCCTTATTTGGAAAAGAACAATTCGGTCAAAAGGTAGTTACTGATTAAAATCAAAATGGACGATGCGACAACCGCATTCGTCGTCGCTTTACCGACCCCTTCGGCCCCGCCTTTGGAATAAAAGCCGTTATAACAACCCATCAACGTAACGATAAAACCGAAAACAGCGGCTTTTGTCATACCGGAAACAATATCGACGGCCTGCATAAAGTTCCACGTGTTGCGCAAAAAGTTAATCGCGTTGAAATCCAATTTATAAACGCAAATCAAATAACCGCCGTAAATACCGATAACGTCGCCGATCAACACCAAAACCGGCAACATTATCACGCCCGCGACGATACGCGGCACAACCAGATATTTAAAAGGATTTGTCGACAACGTCGTCAACGCGTCGATCTGTTCCGTCACGCGCATCGTACCGAGTTCCGCCGCCATGGCCGCCCCAACGCGTCCCGCGACCATCAACGCCGCCAAAACAGGGCCCAATTCCCGAGTAACCGTCAATTCGACAACGGATGCGACGACCCCTTCGGACGACAAGGTCGACAAACCGGAATAGCTTTGCAACGCAATCACCATGCCGGAAAACATTGTCGTCAAGGCGACGACCGGCAAAGAATAAAATCCTATTTCCACCATTTGAGAAAACAGTGTTCTGAAATAAAACGGCGGACGCACACAATAAGACAACGATTTCAAAGTAAACAGCGTCAACCGTCCGACTGAACGCAAAAAATTCAAAAACACTCTGCCGATCGGGGCGAAAATATTCATTTGACCGCCTTTCAATCCATATAAATCCGATAAAACCGACTGCTTAAGTTCGTCAATAATTCATAATCTATCGTTCCGGCCAGATTTGCAATTTCTTTTATCGGACAATGTTCTCCGATAATTTCCGCCGTCGGACACAACTTTAATTCCCCGTCATCAATGCCCGTCACGTCGACCGTTGTCAAATCCATCGAAATACGGCCGACGACCGGAACTTTATGTTCCGCCAACCAGACATAACCTTTGTCGGCCAAAGTTCTGGGATAACCGTCCCCGTAACCGATCGCCAACGTAGCGATCCGCGCTTTTTCCTTAAACGCGTGCGTCGCCCCGTAACCGACGGTTTGACCGGCTTCGACTTCTTGAATCTGCAGAATTTTAGCTTCGAGCGAAACGGCGTCGTCATATAAGGCTATGCCGGCGCGAACAATATCCTTGTAAAAGGATTTATCCGCTAAAAGCGATCCGTCCGTCGCCGACAAACTTTGTAAAAAAGGTTTCGGCAAAGCCGTCTTCAACCGTTCGCACAACGTGTCAAAACGATTCAGCTGATCGACGTTTTTCGGATTTTCGGGATTATCGGCACACGCCAAGTGACTGATCACCAAAGAAATATTCAAATACGCCGGAACATTTTTACATAACGCGGCAACATCCGTTTCGCTTAATCCCAGACGAGTCATCCCCGTATCGATATGCAACGCGGCCGGTAAAGTAATGTTTTCCTTATGCCCCAGATGATTCCAATCAAACAGCTGACGCGGCGTACTTAATACCGGAATCAGATTATATCTTAAAAAATCCAACTCCGTATGAGGCAAAACGCCATGCAAAACATAAATCGTCGCATCGGGCAGGACTTCTCTTAAAGCGATCGCTTCAAAGACATAAGCGGTGAAAAAAATTCGACACCCCGCCCGATACAGAGCCTGACCGACCTTTCGGGCATCCAAACCGTACGCGTCCGTTTTTAAAACGGCGGCGGCCCGAGTTTTATCACCGACACGCGTCTGAACCGTCCGCCAGTTTTCGGCGATTTTATTTAAATCAACCGTTAAAAAAGCACCTGCCTGTTCCGGCGTCATTTTATGCACCCAGCGTTTTTTCGATTACGGCCAACACTTCCGCCGTTTTGGAAACGTCCGAACCGCCGGCCTGAGCCATATCCGGACGACCGCCGCCGCCTTTTCCGCCCGCTGCGGCCGCGCCGACACGAACCAGATCGACCGCATTGATTTTATCGGTCAAATCGTTCGTGACGCCGACGACAACGGACACCTTGCCGTTATCGGCACAAACCAAAGCAACCACACCGGAACCGATTTGTTTTTTCATCTCATCGGCCATGCCTTTTAATTCTTTGGCGGGAATCCCTTCCAGCTCGCGGCCGATGAAGGAAACGCCGTTAACCGTCTTTACCGCATCGCCGTTTGCCGAAGCCCCCCCGGCCGCCAGCTTTTTGCGCATATCGGATAAGTCACGTTCCAGCTTTTTGCGTTCGTCGATCAACGCCTGAACACGCGCCGGAATATCGGCGACGGACGCTTTCAGACCATCTGCCGTCCGCGTCAACAAATCATCGCGTTTCTGCGCATAATCCAAAGCCGCCAAACCGGTCACGGCCTCGATACGACGAACACCCGCGGCCAGAGCGCATTCGGAGACGATTCGGAAAGAACCGATATCGCCCGTACGTTTGACGTGCGTCCCGCCGCATAATTCGACGGAAACCTTGTTTTCACCCGATCCCATGGAAACAACGCGAACTTCTTCGCCGTATTTTTCGCCGAACAACGCCATCGCCCCGTCTTTCACGGCGGCTTCCGGCGACATGATACGCGTCGTTACTTCCAGATTTTTCAAAATGTTGCGGTTAACTTCCGTTTCGACCGCGCGCAACTCTTCAAACGTAATCTGACGCGGCTGAGAAAAGTCGAAACGCATGCCGTCCGGATGAACGGAAGACCCCTTTTGCGTTACGTGTTCCCCTAAAATTTTACGCAAAGCCGCCTGCAACAAATGCGTTACCGAATGGTGACGCGCCGTCGCCGCACGACGTTCGGCGTCAACCGTCATCAAAACGTTTTGACCGACGTTTAAAGATCCTTTTTTCAAAGTTCCCTGATGAACAAACAAATCACCGACTTTTTTCTGCGTATCCGTTACTTCAAACAAAACGGAATCGGAAATGGCGATCGTTCCCGTATCGCCGACCTGACCGCCGGATTCTCCGTAAAACGGCGTCTGATTCGTAATAACGGCGGCTTTTTGCCCTTCGGCTACGGAATCCGTCTGTTTGCCGTCAACCAACAAAGAAACGATCCGTCCTTCGGCTTGCGTCAGCTCATAGCCCAAAAATTCCGTGCCATGAACTTTTTCTTTGACTTCAAACCAAACGGTATCCGTCGCAGCTTCACCCGATCCGGCCCAGGCCTTGCGCGCTTCGGCTTTTTGGTGTTCCATGGCGGCTTCAAACCCCTGCGTGTCAACCGTCATATTTTTAGCGCGCAAAACATCCTGCGTCAGATCCAACGGAAAACCGTAAGTATCGTACAGTTTGAAAGCGACATCGCCGGATAAAACACCCCGATCAGCCAGCTTGGCCGTTTCGACGTCCAACAATTTCAAGCCGCGTCCCAATGTTTCTTTAAAGCGCGTTTCTTCCAACCGCAACGTTTCGGTAATCAACGCCTGCGCACGCACCAATTCGGGGAAAGCTTCGCCCATCAGACGCACCAAGGACGGCACCAACCGCCACATCAACGGTTCCTGACATCCCATCATATGGGCATGTCGCATCGCGCGGCGCATAATACGGCGCAAAACATAACCGCGCCCTTCGTTTGACGGCAAAACGCCGTCCGCGATCAAGAAACATGAAGAACGCAAATGGTCTGCGATAATACGCAAAGACATCTTAAATTCACCGTAAGGTTCGACACCGGCCGTACCGGCGGCAGCGTTAATCAATCCTTTCAGAATTTCGGTTTCATAGTTATCGTTGGTTCCTAGCATAACGGCGCCCATACGTTCCAAACCCATGCCCGTATCGATACAGGGATGCGGCAAATCGATCAAACGCCCGTCGGCCAGCTGTTCATTCTGCATGAACACCAAATTCCAAATTTCCACGAAACGGTCGCCGTCTTCATCCGGAGATCCCGGAGGACCGCCCTGAATATGTTCCCCGTGATCGTAAAAAATTTCGGAACAAGGGCCGCAAGGTCCGGTATCCCCCATCGACCAAAAATTATCCTTTGTCGAAATGCGGATAATCCTTTCATCAGGTAAACCCGCAATTTTTTTCCACAGATTAAAAGCCTCGTCATCGGTATGATAAACCGTCGTCGTCAATTTTTCCTTCGGCAAACCGAATTCTTTGGTTACCAGATTCCATGCGTAATAAATGGCGTCTTCCTTGAAGTAATC
>JAZNBT010000051.1:0-4882 GCA_045587165.1 Alphaproteobacteria bacterium
GGCGACGCACGTCAAAACGGCAAAACGGCGTTCGCATGCTTCGACGCAATGGCTGGAACGTCAGTTGAACGATCCGTACGTTGCAAAAGCAAAGCAGGAGGGGTATCGCGCCCGGTCTGCATTTAAACTGATCGAATTGGATGACAAATTCCATTTTTTATCGGCGGGAAAACGTGTCGTCGATTTGGGGGCCGCCCCCGGCGGCTGGACGCAGATCGCCGTAAAAAGGGTAAAATCGACCCCCGAAAATCCTTTGGTCGTCGGATTGGATTTGTTGGAAATGGCGCCGATAGCCGGCGCTAAAACAACGCAGTTGGATTTTCTGGATGATTCCGCTCCCGATGTTTTAAAGGAAATGCTGGGCGGGCATAAGGCCGATGTCGTGTTAAGCGATATGGCGCCGAATACGACGGGAATGAAAGACATCGATCATTTGCGTATTATGGGGTTATTGGAAACGGCGTATGCTTTCGCTTGCGAAATTTTAAATCCGAACGGCACTTTTGTCGCAAAGATTTTTCAGGGCGGAACGGAACAAAACCTGCTAAATGAAATGAAACGGCATTTTAAAACGGTCAAACATGCCAAGCCGCCTGCCAGCCGGAAGGAATCTTCGGAATTTTACGTCGTGGCGACGGGGTTTAAGGGCTGAAAATGAAAGAAGCGGCAAGAATTCAAACGGCCATAGAATTGACGGATGAAATTTTTGATTTTCGTCAGCCGGCCGATAATACAATAAATGTTTATTTCAGAACGCATCGTTATATCGGTTCGAAGGACAGACGCTTTATCGCCGACTTGGTTTGGCAAACGGTGCGCCATTACGGGCGTTTTTCCTCTTTGGTGTCGGAAAAGCTGACGGCGAGAGCCGCCGTCATGATGATGCTGTTTTATCAAAAAAGCGATATTACGACTTTGTTTAACGGGGAAAAGTACGCCCCCGAGCCGTTAAATGAAAAGGAAAAAGCGTTTTTGAATGAATTGCCGGCCGATTTACCTTCCGCCGTTTCGGAATGTCCGCTTTGGTTGAAAAATAAAATTGATGCGGTCGATGTCGCCGCCATGGCGGTTGAAGCGCCTTTGGATTTGCGCGTCAATACGTTAAAGGCCGACAGAAAACAAGTTCTGGATTTGTTGAAACAAAAAGGGATTGATGCCGCGGAAACACCTTTTTCAACGCAGGGAATCAGAATCCATGAACGCCTGAGCGTGACTTCATTAAATGTTTTTCAGGACGGTTTGGTCGAAATTCAGGATGAAGGGTCGCAGATTGTTTCTTTGTTAACTCGGGCGGCTGCCGGACAGACAGTTATGGATTGGTGTGCGGGCGCCGGCGGAAAAACACTGGCCATGTCGGCGATGATGCAGGCAAAAGGAACGATTTATGCCGTTGATTATGATTCCAAGCGGATGCGCGATTTGCCGGACAGAGCTTGTCGGGCGGATGCGAAAAACGTTATCGTGCTGAATGATTATAATAATTTAAAAATGTACGATTTGGTTTTGGTGGACGCGCCGTGTACGGGATCCGGAACGTGGCGGCGCAGTCCGGATGCCAGATGGCGCGTGACGGAAGAACAATCCGCTTCGATTATAAAAACGCAAAAGGAGATATTGGATAAAGCGTGCCGTTTTGTCAAAAAAGGCGGACGGCTGTTTTATATTACGTGTTCTTTGGATCCTGCGGAAAACGAAGATCAGGCACGGGCTTTTTTGAACAGGCATAATGATTTCCGTCCGGAAAACCTTTCTCCGGTTTTGGAAGGTCTGACGGGACAAAAAGGATCGTCCGAAACGGTTCGTTTAAGTCCCGCCGTATTTCATACGGACGGCTTCTTTGCCGCTTCGTTTATAAAAGAATAGAGGTTGAAAAGAAAAAGGTCTTGAAATTTTCAAGACCTTTTTTGGTGCGGGTGTTGATTACGCTTTTTTATCGGACGCGTTGCTTTTTTTCTTCAGATATTCCTGATATTCCCATTCGACGGGGACTTCATAGCCGCGGTTCTGTGCGATTTTCTTTTTAATCTGTTCCGCACAGATAACGTGTCTGGCCTGTTCTTCTTCAACCGTCGTCGCGGTTTTCCAGTTCGGCCAACCGGCCATGACGGAAACAAGCTCCAAAGCTTCATGGTGAGGAATATCCAGTTTCTTTTTCAGTTTTTTCGCTTTTTGTTTCAGCATTTCCAGATAAATTTGTTGCGCGCTTTTTTGCTTTTTCAACAGCCGCTTGTATATTTCAGGCACATAAAAGTCGGGGACGAAGCGGATGTTGAATTTCATTTGAGGAAAAGGGCGCCGGAAATGTTCGCAAAAAATATCTTCTACGCCTTTTTTCCGCTCGTCTAAAATCAATGTGCCGTCCGAAAATAAAACGAAATTTTCCCGTTCGGGAGAAATAAATTCATCCGACGGATCAGGAATTGTCACGCTGACACAGGTGCGATCGGCTGTCAGAGCGTCGATAAACGTTTCCATTTCCCGTATTTCTTCCGTTGAAGGCCTGTGTTTAACGCTTTGTCCGTTCAATGCGTCCTGAGGAGGCAGATACCAGTCGTATTCGGAGGCTTTAGCGTAAAGAGCATCCAGATAGCTTTTCGGAACATACGTACGTTTCAGGAATATAAAATGCTTTTGCCGGCAGTCGTTTTTGAAGTCATATATTTTCAGCGGATCGTTAATCCCGATTATATCCTTGTATTCTTCGGAAACGAAAAAACGTCCGTCGGAAAACAAAGCCAGAATATCACGGTATTTCGGAGGCGTGTTTTCGTTTTTGCTTGCGGTTAACAGTTCGTTTTTATTTTCAAAGCATTGCTTTACGAACGTGTCCTTGTCCGGCAGGGCGGCGGCGTAAAGGTCGTCCGTAAAGGGATACTTTTGTCGTGCAATCTCTGATATTTTTCGTAAAAAAGCATCGTACTCCGGATCTAAGACGTTTCTCGGGCCGTAGGTTTGGGTGATTTTATAACCGAGACCGGATAAAACGTCTTTTATTCTTTTCACCCCGACTTTTCGTTCTTCTTCGTGATAAAAACGGTGAAGCAAAGTCCCGTCCGAAAAAAAGTGAAACGGCGGCGTATATCCGCTATCCGGCCATAAAAAAGCGGTTTTTGATAAAATCGAGACGCGGTTCGTATGCGCTTTTTTTTGAAAATCGCTTTTTAATTTTTTAGAGAACTTGAATGCGTCCATCGGTTCCAATGGGTCAAAGGTCAGGCATTTCCCCCGTTCGAAAAAAGAGAAAATCGTGTTTTCATTTAAATTAAAAGTGATTTCAGTCATGGCAAAAACTCCTTATGTCGGGAATAAAACGTTTTGATGCCTGCCTGTCAAAAATTCCCTGTTAAAGAAGTTTTTCAGCATAACGATAATGAAAGGTTATCCCGTCCGGGTTCGCCTGAGGGCAGGCAGCAAGCGCAAACCACCGCTTTGATATCAATTCTAACACCGATAAGGTATTTGTTACAATCGTTGATTTGGAGTTATTGCATTATACAAAAAAAACGCAGTTTCCTGCTGTTTTAAATGGTAAGGCAGTTTGGTCAGCTATGCGGAATCAGATACTTTTATACAGCGAAAATATGAGTGAAAAACGGCTCATATTTAATATATTTGTGTTATTAAATTTTCGGATATAAAATTTTATTTACAAAGATTAACGGGAAAAAATCAGACAAAAAATAAAATTCAAATTGAAATTGAAATAAAACTTATTCAAACCATTTTTTGATTTCATCATTGTCGGAAATATCGCCGAGATGAACGACTTTATCGTCAATAACAACCGCTGGGCCGGACATTATGCCGTATTTTATCAACGTCATGACATCGGTTTCGGTTGTTATGCTTGCGTCTAATTTAAGCTCTTTTACAGCCTTTTCAATAGCTTTAAAAGCACCCTTGCATTGACAATTGCAACTTCCCAATACTTTAATGTTTTTCATGTTTTTTTCCTATAACATATTTAAAAGATAACCCGTTAAGATAAACGCTATAAGCAAATATCCGATAAAAATTCCCAATAACTTGTATGTAAACACTTTCTTTAACATCATTATCTCCGGTAAAGAAATTGTTGCAATACTCATAAACATCACCAAAGCCGTTCCCAATGGAACGCCTTTCATCAATAAGACTTGCATAATCGGGACAATACCTGCTTGTGAAGCATAAATCGGAATTCCTGTAACGGCTGCAACAGGGACGGCGAATGGATTGTCTTTCCCTAAATATTTGATGAAAAGTTCTTGCGGAATATAACCATGCATAAATGCGCCGATGATAAGACCGATTAAAATGTACAAAGTCAAAGATTTGACGGTTTTCCAAGAAAAATCATTAGCATATTTTATTAACGCAACAGCTTTTTCTTTAACACTTTTACAAGCACGGTTTGGAGGTGTTACATTCGGTATGGAAACAGCCAAATATTTTTCAATATTAAATTTATCCGCCAAATATCCAGCTAATACGGAAATAACAGTTCCTGTTATAATGTATACGCTTACGACATAAACACCTTGCTCTCCCATGCCTAAAAGCATGAATGCGGCAATTTCGCTAATAAGCGGAGAACTTACCAAAAATGCCAAGCTTACACCAAAAGGTACGTCTGCCGCTAAAAATCCTATAAACAAAGGAATTGATGAACAAGAACAAAAAGGAGTTACAATCCCAAGAAATACCGCTAAAAAATATCCGCTCCAACAAGATTTTCCTGAAAGATAACCTCTTACTTTCTCAGGAGAAAGTTGCGAGCGGAATAAAGAAATTAAAAATATAAGCACATAAATCAATACAAATATCTTTGTTGTATCTTCTATAAAAAAATGAACCGCTGATCCGAAATGAGTTTCTTTTGTTAAGCTAAACAAAGAAATTC
>JAZNBT010000052.1:0-11973 GCA_045587165.1 Alphaproteobacteria bacterium
CTAACTTCCCCGCGATTTGAACGCAAAGCCGTCGAACGGATGAAGGAACGAATGTATGCCAATATCAAGGCTCGCAAAGGCAATCCGAACGCCGTTGCATCGGAACGTTGGGCAAAACTGGTATACGGAGACCATCCTTACGGTCACATGTATCCGACGAATCGGTCTGTTCGGTCGATCACTCGCGCCAATTTGCGCAAACTGATTCGGGACAGGCTCACTCTCGACAACATGATTATCGGAGTCGCGGGCAATATTTCCGCGGAAGAATTAAAACCGTTATTGGAAAAAACGTTTGCGGATCTGCCAAAAAAATCACGGATTAAGGAAACTCCCCCGTTTACACCGGAATTATCCGACAGGACAGACATTTTATCCATGGACGTACCGCAAAGCGCCGTTTTATTCGGGCACAAAGGCATTGCCCGCAATGATCCCGATTTTTATGCGGCTCAATTGGTTAATTACAGCTTCGGCGGCGGATCTTTTGCCGCCCGCCTGTTTGAAGAAGTTCGAGAAAAAAACGGATTGGCTTACAGCGTCGGCACATCGCTGAACGTCAGCAAAGCCAGCCCGATGATTATCGGATCCGTCGGATCGGACAATGCCAAATTGGCGGACGCGATCAAAATCATTCGGGAACAATGGCGAAAAATGGCGCAAAACGGCCCTACCGAAAAAGAATTAAAGGATGCGAAAACCTATATCACCGGTTCTTTTCCGTTGGCATTTACTTCCAGCGGCGGTTTAGCGTCCTTTTTAGTCGGCATGCAATATTATAATTTGGGCATCGACTATCTGGAAAAATACACCGACAAAATAAACGCCGTCACTTTGGAACAGGCGAAAAAAACTGCGGCTAAACTGTTACGGCCCGACAGTTTATTCTTTGTTGTTGTCGGCAAACCTGCTAATCTTTGATAAAACGATTTTTTAGGAGAATAAGATTATGACTTTAACCGATTTGAAATCATGGAAAGATTTGGAAAAAAATTACGCGGACATTCGCGGTCAAACAATGCGCGACATGTTTGCCGCCGACCCGAACCGGTTCGAAGAATTTTCCGTTTCTTTGGACAGCCTTCTGTTGGATTATTCCAAAAACCGCATCAATGCCGAAACGATGAAACTATTGGTAAATTTAGCCAAAGAAGCCGGATTGGAAAAAGCGCGTGACGCCATGTTTTCGGGTGAAAAAATCAACATAACGGAAAACCGCGCCGTTTTGCATACGGCCTTGCGCAACCGTTCAGGCCGCCCTGTTTACGTTGACGGCAAAGACGTCATGGGACAGATCAAAGTCGTATTGGAAAAAATGAAAACCTTTTCCACCGCCGTACGCGGCGGCCAATGGAAAGGCGCAACGGGCAAAGCGATGACGGATGTTGTCAACATCGGCATCGGCGGATCGGACTTGGGACCCGTTATGGTCGTCGAAGCGTTAAAGCATTATCAGAAAAAAGGACTTCACACGCATTTTGTTTCCAACGTTGACGGAACGCATATCGTTGAAACGTTAAAGGAACTGGATCCCGAAACAACTTTGTTTATCGTAGCCTCCAAAACCTTTACGACACAGGAAACGCTGACGAATGCAAAAACGGCTCGCGACTGGTTGGTCGCCGCTTTGGGTGAAGACGCCGTAGCGAAACATTTTGTCGCATTATCGACGAACACCGAAGAAGTTAAAAAATTCGGTATTGATCCGGCCAACATGTTCGAATTTTGGGATTGGGTCGGCGGCCGTTATTCTTTGTGGTCGGCAATCGGCTTATCCATTGCGATCGCCGTCGGCTATGAAAACTTTGTCGAACTGTTGACGGGCGGTTTTGAAATGGACGAACATTTCCGCAACGCGCCACTGGATAAAAACATTCCGGTCATTTTGGGACTGTTGGGCGTATGGTATCACAACTTCTTCAATGCCGAAGCGTACGCCGTTTTACCGTATGACCAATATCTGCATCGCCTGCCCGCTTATTTGCAACAGGCCGACATGGAATCCAACGGTAAGGGCGTTTCAAAAGACGGCAAGCCCGTTTCCTATACGACCGGCCCGATTTTGTTCGGCGAACCGGGAACGAACGGCCAACATTCGTTTTATCAGCTGATTCATCAGGGCACGCATTTAATTCCGTGCGACTTCATCGTTCCGGCGATTTCCCTGAACGAAACGGGCGATCATCATCCGATTTTGCTGTCGAACGTTTTTGCGCAGGCCGAAGCGTTAATGAAGGGCAAAACCGCCGCCGAAGTTCGCGCCGAATTTGAAGCGCAAGGAGCTGACGAAGAAAAAATTCAAGCTCTGCTGAATCATAAAATCTTTTCCGGCAACCGTCCGTCCAACATGATTCTGGTCGAAAAAATCGATCCGAGAACGCTTGGCCGTTTAATCGCCATGTACGAACACAAAATCTTTGTTCAAGGCGTTATTTGGAATGTTAACAGCTACGACCAGTGGGGTGTTGAATTGGGTAAACAACTGGCGAAGAAGATCCTGCCGGAAATTCAGGGATCGACGACGGTCACCGCCCATGATTCTTCCACAAACGGATTGATCAACGCCGCCAGAAGCATGCGCCAGACGGTGTAATCAAATGACGGATCTGCGCCTTTTACCGCCGACATTGGTCAACCGCATCGCCGCGGGCGAAGTGTTGGAACGACCGGCATCGGCGGTAAAGGAGCTGATCGAAAACGCGTTGGACGCCGGAGCGACAAAAATCGACGTCATTTTAAACGAAGGCGGCAAAGCGGCCTTGACCGTTATTGATAACGGCAAAGGTATGACGCCTGAGGAAATGGAACTGGCGGTTGAACGATTCGCAACGTCCAAACTGCCTTCGGACGATTTATTCGACATCCGTTTTTTAGGTTTTCGGGGTGAAGCCCTGCCGTCGATCGCGTCGGTCGCGCGCATGACGATCACGTCGCGGACGGCGGATGCGGATACGGCGTGGTCTTTATTCGTCGAAGGCGGACGAAAAAACGCCCCCGAGCCCGCGGCGGCTCAACGGGGAACGCGCGTTGAAGTCCGCGATTTATTTTACGCGGTTCCGGTCCGATTGAAATTTTTAAAATCAACACAGACGGAAACGGGTTACATTCAGGAAATCATCGAAAAACTGGCTTTAGCCCACCCGACCGTTGCTTTTACGCTGTCCGACGAAAAAAAACAGCGACTGGATTTAAAACCGGTAAAAACGGGCGAAGAAATCAAACGCGTTGCACAAATCATCGGTGACGATTTTATCGAAAACGCCGTACCGTTGAATGCCGGACACGACGGCGTTTCTTTAAACGGTTTTGTCGGATTGCCCACTTTAAACAAAGCGACCTCCGCATCCCAGTTTTTCTTTGTCAACGGCAGAACGGTACGCGACAAAGTCCTGCTGAGCGCCATCAAAGCCGCTTATCATGAATTATTGGCGGCGGATCGTTTTCCGGCTTTGGTTCTGTTTTTACAACTGCCGGCAGAAGACGTCGACGTGAACGTCCATCCGGCAAAGGCCGAAGTTCGTTTCAGAAACGCGCAGGCCGTACGCGGCATGATCGTTTCGGCCGTACGTCAGGCATTGATCGGATCGGGGCACCGCACTTCTTCGACTTTAGCCGCGGAAGCGTTGGATCTTTCCTTACCGGAAACGAATTTTCCGCCTATGCGTCCGGCGGCGTCCGATTCGCATTATGCCGTGAAACGGTTTTCTTCATATCGTCCCGCGACACCGAAATCCTATTCCTTTAATGAAACACGCGCTTTGTTTAAAGCGAACGAGGCCTTTTCCGCCCCGATCACCGAAAACCTGCCGGATGCCTCAACAGAATCAAAGGACGACGACTTTCCGCCGTTGGGACTAGCGCGCGCGCAGTTGCATAAAACGTATATCGTATCTCAAACCCGTGACGGTATCGTCATCGTTGATCAACACGCCGCGCACGAGCGTTTGACGTATGAAAAAATCAAACAGAACATGGAATCCGGAAACGCGGCGGCACAATATTTATTGTTGCCGGAAATTATCGAATTGACCGCGGAAAAAAAGGAGGCGGTTCTAAAACAAAAAGAAGAATTGGAAAAAACGGGATTGCTGTTTGAACCGTTCGGCGACAATGCCGTTCTGATTCGCGCCACCCCTGCCGTTTTAGGCGAAACGGACGCTAAAGCGTTAATGGGAGATGTCGCCGATACCCTGATCGAATTCGGTGACAGTCTGGCTTTAAAAGAACAAATCAAAAAAATCGCCGCCACCATGGCCTGTCACGGCTCCGTCCGCGCGGGACGCAAACTGGACGCCGGCGAAATGAACGCGTTATTGCGCCAAATGGAATCCGTTCCTTATTCCGGTCAATGTATCCACGGACGGCCGACATACATCGAATTAAAACTGAAGGACATTGAAAAACTGTTCGGCCGCAGGGAATAAATCCGCCCCCCCGAAAACGGATAAAAAGCCTTCTTCGCCACATTCTTGCCTTAATTAGAAAAATATCGTTATTTTTCAACAAGATAAACATATTTTCAAATTGCCGTTTTTGAACATAATTCTGACACAATTGCGTGTTATTCTAAAAATGAGAAAAGATATTTGCTTCTATAAGGAGGGAAACATGAAAAAATTCTTTTATACCGGCATTTTCGCGATCGCTTTGATCGTATCGGCTAACGCCAACGCGGCGGTGACGGCACTGGATACAACAACGACGACAACAACAACTACCACCACGCAAAAACTCATGTGTAACGACCAGTCCCTTGTGACGGGTTACGACAGTGAAGGAAATCAACTCTGCGGTAATAATCTGAAAGTATCAGATGATATTCTTGTATGGGATGGTAATGACGTCGTGGTTGACGACGATGACGACGACGGCGGTGACACGGGAACAACAATTCCGGCCACTCCGACGGCGACGGTGTCTTCCTGTCCGACGGGCACGACAAAATCCTCGGACGGCTGTTGCTGCGTCAATAATTAACGGGAGGGAAAAACATGAAAAATTTAATTTATTTCGGTATTTTCGCGATCGCTTTAACCGTATCTGCAAACGCCGATGCGGCGGTAGCAACACAGGAAACGATACGTTCGATAACCTTTGAGACGCTTAGTGAATGCAACAGTTCTGCGGCGGCAGCTTCGGCCGGCTCTTGCGTTGCTGAAACAGACGGCAGCGGTTACTATTTTACACAAGCAAATCTGACCACACTTGATCGTGACTTTGCGGCCACTGATTTTGAAGTAGCCGAATTCGAAGCTATCGGTTCGGGTGACGGCGATACGGGAACAACAACTACGGCAACAGTCAATACATGTTCTTCAGATATGAAGCTGTCCTCGGACGGCTGTTGCTGTGTTATGAAATAATCAGGAGGGTATGATTATGAAACGTTATATGCTTTTTTTAGCGGGTCTGATGATACTCGCTCCGTACGGCGAAGCGGACGCCAAAGCCGTAAAATTAGGGCGCGGCAATTCTTATTCCGTCGCCGTAGACACATCCGTTAACACCGGCGCAAACGAAACGGAGGTCAGAAAAGGGGAATGTGAAGCAGACACAGAGTGCAGCGAAGGCAAAAAATGTGTCAGCAACAAATGTGTCGGCGTTTGTGACGGCAATCCTTGTATAGGAACGAAATGCATAACCGATCCGGCCAATAAACATACGCATACATGTGTTGATTACTGTTACAACGTTACATGTAAATCAGGCTATACGACGGAAATGAACGTAACCGATAAAAGCTGTTGCTGTGTCAGAACATCTTGCGATTCGGGACAACGACTGGTGAACGGGGAATGTGTTGACAACTGTTCCGGCGTGTCATGCATATCCGGATACAAGGCCGTTTCCAAATCCGACAGCTGTTGCTGTGAATCTTCATGCAGTTCAGGACAGATTTACAATACAACAATTAAAAAATGTGTTGACGCCGTTTGTCCGCAGGGATGTTTGAACGATTGTTTAAACGGATGCAATTCATGTGAATCGGGACGCTATTTGGACTATTCGACCGGATATTGTCCGACATGTTCGTCCGCGGTAACCAATTGCGCAACGTGTACAAGCAAAACGACATCAAGTGGCGGCGCAACGTGCACCAAGTGCAATTCCGGATATTATCTGTCCAACGGCAGCTGCGTCGCCTGTCCGGCGAACGCGACCTGCAACGGAACGGCAACGATCACCTGCAACACCGGATATAATTTGTCGGGAACGAGTTGCGTTAACGACTGCGACTCTTGGGATATTTCTTACAAATCCTGCTCAAAAGGATACAGAAAACTCGCCAGCGGCGGTTCGTGTACGGCATGTCCCGCAAATACGGAATGTGGCACCTGCCCGTCCGGTTGTTCCGGCAGTACGGCAGGGACTTGCAGCTCTTCAGGCACAACCTGTTTGATGTGTCATCGAACAGTAACACTAGTAGGTTGTTCAACATGTCCTTCCGGTTATAAAATGACGCTTGACGGAACGACCTGCGCCAGTTTGAGTGGCACCGGTTACGATCAGTATCCGACTTGTTACTAAACCTATATAAAAAACAGCGGGGAAAACTTTCCCGCTGTTTTTTTAATTGCCGGATTTTTCGGCGCAAAAAAATCCTCCGTTCAAACGGAGGATTTTTCATTCGGATATAAAGAACATTCTGGCTTTTTATTTCTATCGGGTTTTTCCCGCTTATTTTTACATATGCCAATGCTTAAAAAAAACTCTCGTGAAACAAACCTTTTTAAGCTTTTTTCAGGATAGCAATAAATTGTGGCGGATTTATGGCTTAAATTGTGCCAATTGTGGCAATACCAGACATTTCAAATAAATTCAATCGGTCGAACGGTTTCAATCAATCGAAACAAATCCTTTTTTAACAGATCCAGCTCTGTCGGCGTATCGGCTTCGCAGCGACAAATCAGACAAGGCGATGTATTTGACGCCCGCACCAACCACCACCCCGTTGACGGATAAACGCGTTTTATGCCGTCCGTTTCATCAATGGAAACGCCGGTCGTTCGCAAAATTCCTTTAATTTTTTCAATACATTGAAATTTTTCCGCATCCGGACAGACTATTTGAATTTCCGGACTGGCATATGTTTTCGGAATCCGCGCTATTCTGTCCTGCAGCGTTTCGCTTTGTATGCCGGCGGCGATATTCAATAAACGAATCGCCGAATACAACGCATCGTCAAAACCGTAGTATTTATCGGCAAAGCAGATATGACCGCTCATCTCTCCGCCCAAAGGCGAATCGGTTTCCTTCATTTTCGTTTTAATAAACGAATGTCCCGTCCGCCAAACAACAGGACGACCGCCCATGCGAGCTATTTCGGAAACAAACGTTTTACTGGATTTTATATCCGCGATAAAAACGGAATCGGGACGCGTCTTTAAAATTTCCTCGGCGAATATTTGCAGTAAACGATCCGTTTGCAAGAATTCTCCGGACGAATCAATCACGCCCAGACGATCGGAATCCCCGTCAAAAGCCAATCCTAAATCCGCCTTTTCGCGCAAAACCGTTTCGCGTAAAACCGTCAGGTTTTCAATTTTCGAAGAATCCGGCGCATGTGCCGGAAAATTCCCGTCCACCCGTTCATTCAAAACGATATGCCGCCCCGGCAAACGCCGGACCAACGCCGGCACGACGATTCCCGCCGTCCCGTTGCCGCAATCCCAAACAACCGTCAGCGGCTTGCCGTTCGAATCAAAATCCCGAACAATACGATCGACATAACGGGACAAAAAATCTTCATGACGAAAAGATCCTTCCCCTTGTTCAAAATCGTTTTGATCTATCAACATTCCCAAATTTTGAATATTGTCGGCACAAAAAGAATTGCCTTCAATCATCAACTTAAAGCCGTTGTATTCCTTCGGGTTATGCGATGCCGTCACCATAACGCCGCCCGCTTTTTCCGTTAAAACGGCGGCGAAATACAACATCGGCGTCGGACAACAGCCGATATCCGTGACATTCACCCCGCAGGAACGCAGTCCCCGAATCATCGCCGCAGATAGAACGGGTGTCGACAACCGCCCGTCCCCGCCGATCAAACAATGCTTCACCCCTTTTCGGATTAAAACGGTCCCGAAAGCCCGTCCGATCAGTTCCGCCGTTTCTCCGGTCAGCGTTAAACCGGCAACGCCGCGGATATCCGCGGCGCGCAAAACGGATTTATGAAAATGTTCCCGATCAGGTAATGACATCCGGAGCCTTGCGTCCCGTCTTAGCCTTCACACCGGAAATTTCTTCGGCGATTTCAATCAATTCGGCCAAAACTTCCTGCGGATCGGACTCATGACGGGCAACATTCGGTTCGTATTTTTCAATGTAAATGCGAATCGTCGCCCCTTGCGTTCCCGTGCCGGACAGACGGAAGACGATACGCGACCCGTCTTTGAACAAAACGCGGATGCCCTGATGAGCGCTTTCGCTTTTATCAACCGGATCGACATACATGAAATCGTCAAACGTTTCGACTTCATATTCACCGTAGAACTTACCGACACTGTCGACCGCCATGGCGCGCATGTTATCCATGATTTCATTGGCGATTTTGCTGTCAACGGCTTCATAATCATGACGGGAATAGAAGTTACGCCCGTACTTTTTCCAATGCGCCTTGACAATATCCTCAACCGACATATTGACAGCGGCGATAATGTTCAACCAATACAAAACCGCCCACAAGCCGTCCTTTTCACGAACGTGGTTCGATCCCGTACCGAAACTTTCTTCACCGCAGATGGTCGCCTTGTTGGCATCCAACAGGTTGCCGAAAAATTTCCATCCCGTCGGCGTTTCATAGCAGCTCATTCCCATACCGCGCGCGACACGATCGACCGCCTGAGACGTCGGCATCGAACGCGCGACCCCCGTCAAACCGCGGTCATATCCGGGAGCATTCCAGAAATTGGCAACAATAACGGCTAAACTGTCACTGGGGTTGACATAGAACTTGCGCCCCAAAATCATGTTACGGTCGCCGTCACCGTCCGAAGCCGCGCCGAAATCGGGCGCTTCGTCCGAAAACATATAATCCACCAATTCATGAGCGTGTACCAAATTGGGATCCGGATGGCCGCCGCCGAAATCTTCTTTCGGTTCACCGTGAACGACCGTTCCTTTCGGCGCTTTCAGAATGTTTTCCAAAATATGTTTGGCATACGGCCCCGTAACGGCATGCATCGCATCATAACGCATTTTGAATTTGCCGACTTCGAACAAACGACGTATCAAATCGAAATCAAACAGCTTTGACATCAACTCGGCATAATCGGCAACCGGATCGATAATCTTGATTTTTGTTTCACCCAAAACCTTTTCACCGATCGTATCCAAATCGATATCAGGTGTATCGGCGATTTTATAGCTTTCGATCTTCTGCGTATTGGCGTAAATCGCTTCGGTCACTTTTTCAGGAGCCGGACCGCCGTTTGAAATGTTGTATTTAATCCCGAAATCTTCGGTCGGACCGCCGGGGTTGTGGCTGGCAGACAGAATAATGCCGCCGAAAGCCTGATATTTACGGATAACACACGATGCGGCCGGCGTGGACAACAATCCGCCCTTACCGATCATCAATTCGCCGAAACCGTTCGCCGCGGCCATTTTAATAATGACCTGAATGGCTTTACGGTTAAAATAACGGCCGTCACCGCCGATAACCAACGTTTTTCCCTGAAAATCCTCTAAACTGTCAAAAATAGACTGAACAAAGTTTTCCAAATAATGCGGCTGTTCGAAAACGGTCACTTTTTTACGTAAGCCGGAAGTCCCCGGACGCTGCCCTTCAAAAGGTTTTGTCGGAACGTTTTTGATATTCATTTTGTCCCCCTGAAATAAAAAAAGATTTTCTAACAGAATTACGAATCAAACGGCATCTGTCAAGATAAGCTTATTTTATATTTGTTTTGTGCGGGTTTCAAATCAGTTTTCGGAAGAAACATCTTCGCCGATCGCCTGCAAAATGGCGCGCAGCTCTTGTCTGGCGGTAACGTGATTCATTGTCATCGACACACCCGATTTGGCCATACCGACATCCTGCAAAGTCAACCCTTTTAAAAACAGCTCGCGAAAAATAATCCTTTCGCCCAGACCGGCCAAAGGCGTGAAATTCACGCGTTTTCCCAAAGCATCCAACAATTTCCAAATCAGCTTTTCATTACGTGTCGACACGTGCATGACGCGATTGCGTAAAACGAACCAACGCGTTTGGAGCTTTTTCCGTGCCGCGCGTTTTTGTCGGGCCTGCCAGACCGTCTGCGCGTAATGCCCCGGCGATTTGACAGTCAACGTTTCCGGTTCGACTTTAGCCAGAACGTCCAAATCAATCAAACTGTCATTTAACGGCGTAATCAAAATATCCGCGGCAACATGCGCCAATCGGAACAAATAACTGTCCGAACCGGCCGTATCTATAATAACGACATCATTTTCATCCTGCAGTTTGCACAGCAGCTCTTCAAATGCTTTTTCATCCTCGTTTCGTTCTTCTTCGGTCGGATTTTCGCGCGCAGTCACCGTGACGTGTTCGGGCAGCCCCAATTCGATTTGATGCGTCAAAGCATATGCCGACCGATTTTGGATATAATGAGTCAAAGTCCCCTGACGTCCGTCCAAATCGATTGACGCAACCAGTTTTTTTCGGCGCAAAAACCATACGATCAGGTGCATGGCCAGCGTTGATTTGCCGGTACCGCCTTTTTCGTTTCCGACGACGATGATTTTTCCTTTTGCCATATCGACCCCTGTTAAAATTCCGGCACGAATCCTACCCGTCGCAAAAATAAAATTCAAGGCTTTTAAAATCGACCGAAAAATCACGATTTATTTGTTATTTTTTTCACGATTAAGACTTGCTTTTGGCTCTGCGAAAGTTTAAAACTATCATACTTAGGTCGCTATTGATAACGACCGCCCGTCCACAAGTCTTGGAGAAAACTAAATGAGCAAAACGACAGGGCAAGAAATGTCTGCCTTTGATAAAATAGAAAAGGTCAAGGAAATTTTGGACCGCAACGGCCGCAAAAGCTCCCGCTTGATCCCCATTCTGCAGGAAGTACAAGAAATCTACCGCTACCTGCCCAAAGAAATCATGAACTATGTTGCGCAAGCGTTGGATATCCCCGCCGGACGCGTATACGGTGTAGCCACTTTCTACGCTCACTTTTCATTAGAGCCCAAAGGACGTTACCTGATCCGCGTGTGCGACGGGACGGCTTGCCATGTCCGCGGTTCGGAACCTTTGTTGAACGCTTTGCGCGAAAAACTGGGGCTGACCCCTGAAAAACCGACAACGGACGACATGATGTTCACGATCGAAACCGTTTCATGTCTGGGTGCATGCGGTTTGGCGCCCGTCGTCGTGATTAACGAAGACGTTCACGGACAAATGACGCCGGACAAAACCATTAAATTGATTGACGATATTTTGCAGGCGGAGAATTCCTGATGATTGAAAATTTAGATAAAATCGCTGCCGATTACAAAGCTATGCACGACACGCTGACCCGCCGTCTGGTGATTTGCGCGGGGACGGGTTGCATAGCCAACGGTTCTTTGAAACTGTACGAAGCTTTGTTGGAAGAAACAAAAAAGGCCGGCATTAAAGTTGTTGTAGAATTAAAGGCCGAAGAAAAAGACCTGCGCTCTTTGTTATCAAAAAGCGGCTGTCAGGGTTTTTGCCAAATGGGGCCCTTGCTGACGATTGAACCTGACGGCATTTTGTATTGCCGCGCACATGCCGCGGACGCCGCCGAAATCGTTGAAAAAACGTTGAAGAACAATGAACTGATCGACCGTCTGGTCTATAAAAGTCCGACCGACGGCTCTCATTGCCGCGGAACGAAAGACATTCCGTTCTATTCCCGTCAAAGCCGTACCGTTCAGAAATCTTGCGGTCACGTCGATCCGGAAGACATCCGCGAATATATCTATCACGACGGTTACAAAGCCGTTCAAAAGGCTTATACC
>JAZNBT010000053.1:0-15296 GCA_045587165.1 Alphaproteobacteria bacterium
AACGGAGGAAGAGCCGTGCATAACCAAGTGAACCGTCGGAATTTTAGCGTGAATTTTCTTGATTGTGTCAATCGACAAAATCGCGCCGTCCGGTTTGCGTGTGAATTTGTACGCGCCGTGAGACGTTCCGATGGCAACAGCCAAAGCGTCGATGTTCGTCGCTTTGACGAAATCGTAAGCTTCGTCCGGATCCGTCAACAGCTGCTTTTTATCCAAAGCGCCGTCGAATCCGTGACCGTCTTCTTTTTCGCCTTTACCGGTTTCCAAAGAACCGATGCAGCCTAATTCGGCTTCAACGGAAGCGCCGAGCATATGAGCAAACTTGGCGATCGTTCCGGAAACTTCCGCATTGTATTCATGAGATGCGGGTTTGCCGTCTTTCAACGAACCGTCCATCATCACGGACGTATAGCTGTTTGCCAAAGCCGTAACGCATGTTTCGACGGAAGAACCGTGATCCTGATGCAAACATACGGGGATATCCGGATTCATTTCGACAACGGCTTCGACCATGTGGCGGATCATCGGATCGCCGGCATAGCCGCGAGCGCCTTTGGACGTCTGAATGATGACCGGCGAATTCGTTTTTTTCGCGGCGGCCATGACTGCCAGAATCTGTTCCATATTGTTGACGTTGAAAGCCGGCATGCCGTATCCGTATTCGGCGGCATGATCCAACAGCTGACGCAAACTGATCATAGACATTTGTATTTACTCTCCTTAAGGTTTTAAAATTACTTTTTCAAGCATTCCATCGCTGCGGCCGCAACGGCGTTCGGCGTAATGCCGAAGTGTTCATACAGCTGTTCCGCGGGAGCAGAAGCGCCGAACGAACGCATCGCCACAATCGCACCGTCCAAGCCGGTGTATTTTTCCCAGCCGAACGCGCCCTGAGATTCAACGGCAACGCGCGGACAATCGCCCAAAACGTCTTTTTTGTAAGCGGCGTCCTGCTTGTCGAACAATTCCCAAGACGGCATGGAAACAACGACTGCTTTGACATTCTTTTCCGCCAACAGAGCTTGAGCTTTTACGGCGATTTCGACTTCTGAACCGGTCGCCAGAATGGTGACGTTGCGTTTGCCTTCGCAATCAGACAGGATATAGGCGCCTTTTGCGGACATGTTTTCTTTGACGCTTGTACGCAAGGTCGGCAGATTCTGACGGGATAAAGCCAAGACGGACGGCGTATGTTCGGCTTCAATCGCCAATTCCCAGCATTCGGCCGTTTCGATGACGTCGCACGGACGGAATACGTTGACGTTCGGAATGGCACGCATGGAAGCCAGATGTTCAATCGGCTGATGAGTCGGGCCGTCTTCTCCGACGCCGATGGAATCGTGCGTCAATACGTGGATGACGCGGATGCCCATTAAGGCTGCCAAACGCAAAGACGGCTTCAGGTAATCCATGAATACCAAAAATGCGCCGGAATACGGGATGAAACCGCCGTGCAAAGCGATACCGTTCATGGCGGCGGCCATGGCGTGTTCGCGAATGCCGTAGTGCATGTAGTTGCCGGAGAAATCGTTCGGTGTAACGGATTTGGATTCTTTGGCGTTCGTCAGGTTGGAAGCGGTCAAATCCGCAGAGCCTCCCAACAATTCGGGAATGGCCGGAACCAAAACTTCCAAAGCCATCTGGGACGCTTTACGCGTAGCGACCTTCGGTTTGTCGGCAACCAGCTGTTCTTTGTAAGCCTGCATTTTTTCTTTCCAATCGGCCGGCAAAGCATGCTGTAAAACGGTGCGTTCGAATTCGGATTTCTTTGCGGCATCCATATCTGCAAAGCGTTTTTCCCAAGCTTCGCGGTCTGCTTGGCCTTTTTTGCCGAAAGAGCGCCATTCGTTCAAAATGTCTTCAGGCACTTCGAACGGAGCGTATTCAAAGCCTAAACGCTTACGGGCGGCCAACAAGTCTTCTTCACCGATCGGGGAGCCGTGAACTTTGCTTGTTCCTTCTTTAGCTGCACCGTAACCGATAACGGCATGGCAAGCGATTAACGTCGGCTTGTCGGATTTTTTGGCGCGCGCGATGGCGGCTTCGATTTCTTCCGGATTATAAGCGTCGCATTCGTCCGTGTTCCAACCGTTGGCTTCAAAACGTTTGCGCTGATCCGTCGACGTGGCTACCGAAGTCGCGCCGTCAATCGTAATTTTATTGTCGTCCCACAGGACAATCATTTTGTTCAGGCGCAAATGGCCGGCCAAAGAAATGGCTTCTTCGGAAATACCTTCCATCAGGCAACCGTCACCGCAAATAACATAAGTATAATGGTCGACGATATTTTTACCGAAGCGGGTGGCCAACAGTTTTTCTGCCAAAGCCATACCGACGGCCGTGGAGATACCCTGTCCCAAAGGACCTGTCGTTGTTTCGATTCCTTCCAGATGGCCGTATTCGGGATGACCCGCGCAACGGGAACCGAGCTGGCGGAAGTTTTTCAGCTGATCCAACGAAGCCTGTTCATAGCCGGTCAGATATAACAGGCTGTACAATAACATCGAACCGTGACCGGCCGACAAAATAAAGCGGTCGCGGTCGGCCCAATGCGGAGCCTTCGCATCGAATTTTAAAAATTTTGAAAATAAAACGGTCGCAACGTCGGCCATTCCCATCGGCATGCCGGGGTGACCGGAGTTGGCTTTCTGTACGCCCTCGGCGGCTAAGAAACGCAACGCATTCGCTAAATCTTTATGAGCAACCATGTATCCTCCTTTAAGGAACTAAAAGTAAATAAAAGACAAAATTTTATCCTGTATAGCACATTTGAGCCCGACAAAAAACACTTCTTTAAAAAAAAGGAAAATTTTAAGCTTTGCCTTGAGGAAAAAACAAAAATATGCCACAGTTGGTACGGTTTTTGACGGAAAGGGACGAATATGGGAAATCTGGTCAGTTTATCGTGTTCTCACTGTAATTTTAAATTTGTCGGAAAATACGGAATCGGCAAAACCGATTTGATTCTAGGTACGCGGAATTTCGCTTCCGACGAGGAACGCGAAATCGGGGTGAATTTTTCGCAGTATATTGTCGATAATCCGCACGAATTGACGTTTATTCGCGATTTTATCCGCAAAAATAGTCCGGTGATTTTAAAAACATGGGAACATCAACCGTATTTTTGTCCTCATTGCGCCAAATTGTATAACCGTTTTACATACCATTTTTTGTTCAAAGACGGTGATTATCTGCCGCACTTTACGTGTTTGGACTGCGGTCGGGTGTTGGAAAAAATGGATTTAAAGCAAACGGTTCTTTGTCCGCAGTGCAAACAGGGGCATTTGTCTGCCGAACGCATCATTCCGTGGGATTGAAAATGTCACCCCAATCGGCTTTGCGGGCGGCCTTATAAACGTCGCCGTCTTTTTTCGAAACGATTTGATCAGATATGCCCGAAGCTTTGCACAGACTGAGCGTGACTTTTCCTTTTCCGATCAAGGGTCTGCGCAGAATACGCGCGTAAGCGGTTTTTTGCTTTTCGCGCAAAGCGATCAGATAAGTAAACTTCTCATCTTCAAAGGGAGCGGATCCGCCTTTGGAAATGCGATGCAGTTTCGATCTGGCGACGCGGCAGAAAAAATGACACCATTCGTTTTCGCAAATATTGTTATGCGGACAGGGAGCCGCGATAAAAGCTCCCCGTTCGATTAAAAAAGACCTGAATTGCTTCATTTGTCGAAAATTTTCGGGTGTGCCGGGTTCGATGATTATCAGAGCTTTCTCTGTCGCTTGCCATAATTTCGATAATGCGTCGTTTTGATTTTGTTCGTCCAGCTCGTTTAAAACATAAGATGCCGTAACAATATCCGCCGTTTGCGTCAGCGACGATGAAATCAGATCGAATTCCTGCCAGACGGGCGAAGTCCGGAAAAAATCGGCGCCGTTATTCATCAGCGTTTGCCCGACGCAACGCATGGCATTTTCGCGTTCCAGACATAAAATATGTTCAAAATCAAAAAGGCGGGCCGCCGCCCAAACCGCGGTTCCCGATCCCGATCCGATGTCAATCATCGTTTTCGGATGAAAATCGTTTAAGATTTTTGTTTGTTGCAAAACAGCCGATACGGCGCCGAACGTCGCGGGCATGCGGGAAACGGCATAAACAATAGCTTCTTGCGTTCCGGCGGCCGATCGCCATAAGGCGTTTTTATCTCTGTAGCGATGACTGATCTGTTCGGCGTGCTTTTTGATTTTATCCGATTCCAGGCCTTCCGTCAGCGTTTCGATCGCTTGTCTTAACGAGAGGGGCATTTCCATTTTTAAGGCTCCCTGCGCCCCCAGTCGATGATGGCGTTTTTGATAATATTTCCATTCTGTTCAGTGCGCAGGCTTTGTTCCAAAGACGCGATTTTATCCAATTCTTCCGATAGTTTTTGAGCCGTAATCCGGCGCTGTCTGTATTCTTTTTCATTGGATCCGGGGTGTTGTTCTTTCATCGGTTCAAATAAGGGCGTTTCGTTTAACATATCCACAGTTGTTTTTTTGTTTTTCAAAGCGGCAAAGCCGGAATCCAGCAGTTTGAAAATATGACGGTCGCGTTCTCTTACCGAATTGCGTCCCATAACGACGCCGATTAATCGTTTTCCGTCCCGTTTGGCCGATCCGACAACGTGATAACCTGATGCGTCGACGTATCCGGTTTTTAATCCGTCGCCGCCTTTGTAATATCGGGCGACCAAGTTGTGGTTGCCGTAATAACGTTTGCCGTATCGAAAACCCCGTACGGAGAACAGTTTATAGTAATCGGGAAAGTGTTGAATGAGTGCTTTCGATAAAATAGCCATGTCTTGCGCCGTTGTGACCTGATCTTTGTTATGCAGGCCGGACGCGTTTTTAAAACGCGTATTTTTCATGCCCAATTCACGCGCGATGCGCGTCATTTTGTCCGCGAATTGAGCCTCTGATCCGGCCATGCCTTCGGCAATGACAACGGCCGCATCGTTTGCGGAACGCGAAATCATCGCGAAAACGGCATTTTCTACCGATATGGTAGAGTTTTCTTTCAACCCCATTCTGGATCGAGGCATGCCGGCGGCCTTTTTTGAAACGTTCAGCAGCTGATCCATTTGAATTTCGCCTTTTTCCAAAGCGTCGAAAACCAAATACAGCGTCATCATTTTTGTTAACGATGCGGGATATCTTGTTTCCGCGGCGTTTTCAGAAAACAGAATGCGCCCCGTTTCCGCTTCAACCAACAAAGAGGATACGCGCGAGGAAACCGCTTGAGCCGAAACGGGTAACAACAGAAAAGTGCTCAGCAATACATGGAAACAAAAAGACATCGTTTTCCTTTTTAAAAAACAATCACCATTCTATCCGGCTCCCGTTAATTTATGTTTAAGGCGGGAAATCAAAAAAAAGGGGGAATAAAAAGGCTTTTTTAACCGGATTGTGCTGGATATTGTTTTACGGGTATTATTTTATGCGTATGATCGAGTGCGCTTTAAGGAATAAAAAATGTCAAAACGACCTAAAAAACAGGAAAAGACGCAAGGGGAGCTGGCTACAAAAACAAGGATAAAAAAGCCGTCGCTGTATAAAGTGATTATGCTGAACGACGATTTTACGCCAATGGAGTTTGTTGTTTCCTTGCTGCAAAGCCTGTTTGATAAAACCGCACAGGAAGCAACGGAAATCATGTTGCAAATTCACCGAAGCGGCATAGGCGTTTGCGGCGTTTATACGTTTGAGGTCGCCGAAATGAAAGCGGCTCAAGTGATTGAAACGGCCAGACGCAGTCAACATCCTCTGCGTTGCGAAATTGAAAGGGCTTAACGATGCTTTCCCCGAATCTTGAAGAAACATTGCAACAGGCGTTGTCGTTCGCCGCGGAAAGAGGGCATGAATTTGCTACGCTGGAACATTTGCTTTTGGCGATTACCGGCGATCCGGACGCTGTGCCGTTGTTTAAAAAGTACTGCCGTCACGCTTCCGAAATGCAAAAGGAGCTGATCGGTTTTATCGATACGGAATTGGTTTCTTTGGTGCAACAAAAAACGCTCAGAGAGCCTCGGCCGACATTGGCTTTTCAACGCGTAATGCAACGCGCCGCAATTCAAGTGCAATCAAGCGGCCGAGACACCGTAACGGCGGTTCATCTGGTTGCGGCCATGTTTTCCGAAGAAGAATCGTTTGCCGTTTATTTGTTGGACAAATACGGCCTGTCACGGTTGGATGTCGTAACCTTTCTCAGTCGTTCGACGCCTGTCGGCGGTGTGGAAGAGGAATATCCCTATGATAAGGAAGAAGGCTTGCCCGATTTTTGTATCAATTTAAATGAAAAAGCGAAAAACGGACGGATTGACGCGCTTGTCGGTCGAACAAACGAATTGCAGCGTATGATGCAGATTTTGTGTCGTCGCACGAAGAACAATCCGTTGCTGGTCGGAGATCCGGGGGTCGGAAAAACCGTTTTGGCAGAGGGATTGGCATTGAAAATAGTAGAGGGAAATGTCCCCTTTTTGTTAAAAAATGCCGTTGTCTATCAATTAGATATGGGGGCGATACTGGCAGGAACGCGTTATCGCGGCGATTTCGAGGAACGCTTGAAAGACGTTTTGGATGCGTTGGAAGAGGATCCGAACGTTATATTGTTTATTGACGAGATTCATACGGTCATCGGAGCAGGGGCAACATCCGGCGGGACGATGGACGCTTCGAATTTGTTAAAACCGGCGTTGGCGTCAGGTGCTTTGCGGTGTATCGGATCGACGACATATAAGGAATTTCGCAATCATATTGAAAAAGACCGCGCGTTTCTGCGCCGTTTTCAAAAGATTGACATTAATGAACCGACCGTTGAAGAAACGTTGGAAATCCTGCGTGGAATAAAAGGGGCTTACGAACGGCATCATAAGGTCGCGTATACCGCCGAAGCGCTTAAGTCGGCGGTGGATTTGTCCGTTCGTTATTTGCATGATAAAAAGTTGCCGGATAAGGCGATCGATTTGTTGGACGAAGCCGGAGCGTCGCGTTCGTTGTTGTCGGGGCGTAAGAAAAAACAAATTACGGCACGGGATATCGAACAAATCGTTTCAAAAATGGCGCATGTTCCGGCTAAGACGGTTTCCGTCGACGACACTGAATCTTTGCGGTCTTTGGAACGGGATTTAAAGCTTACCGTATTCGGTCAGAATAAAGCGATCGAAACGTTGACGTCAGCGATAAAAATGGCTCGGGCCGGATTGCGCGAAGTCGGGAAACCCGTCGGTTCTTATTTGTTTTCCGGTCCTACGGGAGTCGGCAAAACCGAAGTCGCCCGTCAGTTGGCTAAATCTTTGGGCGTAGAGTTGTTGCGCTTTGATATGTCCGAATATATGGAAAAACATTCCGTATCCCGTTTGATCGGTACTCCGCCGGGGTATGTCGGATTTGAACAGGGCGGTTTGCTGACCGATGCCGTCGATCAACATCCGTACGCGGTATTGCTGTTGGATGAAATCGAAAAAGCCCATCCCGATCTGTTCAATATTTTGTTGCAGGTGATGGATTACGGCAAACTGACGGATTCCAACGGGAAAAGAATCGATTTTTCAAACGTGATTTTAATTATGACGACAAACGCGGGGGCTGCTGATATGGCCAAACCCGTTTTGGGCTTTGTTCGAGAAGAACGCAGCGGCGAAGATAAAGAAGCTATCGAAAGATTCTTTTCGCCCGAATTCAGAAATCGTTTGGATGCCGTAATAGCTTTTAATCGGTTAGATCAGGAAATCATGGGGCGTGTCGCCGATAAATTTATTTCCCAACTGGAACAGCTGCTGGCCGAAAGAAAAATCGTTTTGTCAGTTCATTTTTCCGCCAGAGAATGGTTGATCAGAAAAGGCTTCGATACGCAAAACGGCGCCCGTCCTTTGGCGCGCGTTATTCAGGAATACATTAAAAAGCCGTTGGCCGAAGAAATCTTGTTCGGCAATTTAATCAAAGGCGGTACGGCGTCTTTAACGGCGAAGAACGACAAGCCCGTTTTGGTTTGTCGTCCTCATCCCGCCCCGAAAGGGAAAAAGCAGGAACAGGAACTGATTTTATTGTAATTTTTTGCGAATCGCCGAAAAACTTTGCTTTGCGTCGATTTTTTTTGCAATGATCAAAAATACGGCCTTTGGAAACCCCTTGTTTTTCAAAGCTAACGCATTTTATCTTATTTATGACTCGCCTTTTACAACTTTTGCCGATATAAAGAAATTCCGATAACGCGATTCAAACGGAGAATCATCCTATGAGTATTTTTGACGTAACCGCTATCGGTGTTGCATTTGTTGATGTTGTTGCCAACGTTTCGGAAGAGTTTTTACAACAGTATTCTTTAATTAAAGGGCAGGGAAATGTTTTGCCGATTTCCGTTTTGCGTGAAATCCGCAAGAATCTGATGGATTCTCGCGTCATTCCCGGCGGTACGGCGGCAAACGCTATGGCGACCGTCGCATCTTTGGGCGGCAAAGCCGCCTTTATAGGAAAAGCCTGTACGGATACGATGGGTGAAAAATTCAAGGAAGCTTTTGATGTGTCAGGGGTGAAATCTTGTGTCCCTTTGGTTGCGTATGATCGTGAAATCGATCGGGCGACGGCCAGATGTCTGGTAATGGTTACACCGGATCATGATCGTACGTTTGCTTTCAATATGGGGATTTGTGAAGAAATTGACAATGCGGATATAGATACGCAAACGATCGTCGATTCAAAAATTCTGTTCATCGAAGGGCAGATGCTGGTTTCCCGTCGTGCGCGTCAAGCCGTGTTGCTGGCATTGAAAACGGCTAAGGACGCCGGTGTTAAAGTCGCGTTTAACATGCATGATTTGAATTTTCGCGCCGTTGCCGTTCAGGAAGTCATCGAAACGATCCGTTCTCAGGCCGATATTCTGATCGGGAACGAACGTGAAATCCGAGGTTGCTTTGAGATTGACCGTACGATAACGGATATGGACGCATTTATGAATGTGTTGACCGACCGTCGTCAGGTGTTGGCCATGACGCGCGGCTCGAAAGGAGCCTGTCTGTTTTCTCATGAAGGTATTGCGACCGTCGGTTCCGAAAATCATCAGTCCATTGTCGACAGTACGGGGGCGGGTGACGCTTTCGCCGGTGGATTTTTGTACGGTTTGTCGCAAAATTTCAGCTTGCCCGCCGCTGGAAAGCTGGCGGCCCTGTCTGCAGCGGAAATTATCCGTATTTGGGGCGGTCGGCCGGAAAAATCGTTGGCAAAGGAATTGAAACCTTATCTGGACAGTGTTCGTCCGTGATTTTTAACGCTTAAAGCTCTTCATTTCTGCTTTTTTTTCGAGTACACTATTCCCGATTTAACAGGGAGTACGCTTTATGCATTGGTATGAAATGAATCTGGGCGGCAGAGGCTGCACGAATTCGGCTGTTTCGCAAGTTTGCAGACCGGAACGGATTGCCGAAGTCGCGAAATATTTGGAACAGGTCGGGAAAAGCGGCGTCATTGCTCGCGGATTCGGCAGCAGTTATGCCGATCAGGCGATTAATACGGGCGGAGCCGTAATGATGTCAGGCCGTTTGGATCATATTCATTCCTTTGATGAAAAAACGGGCGAGCTGATCTGCGAACCGGGGGTGACGCTTGAAACGATTACCGAATTGTATGCCCCTCGCGGTTTTATGTTGGCAACGGCTACCAGATCCGGTCAACACACGTTGGGCGGGGCGATCGCGGCGAATATTATCGGTCAAAACGGTCATAAAAGAATGTCGTTTGCCAAATCGGTTAATTGGGTTGATGTCGTTTTGTGGAACGGAAAAACGGTTCGCGCCGGTGCGGCGGAAAACGAAGATTTGTTCAAAGCCGTCGTCGGCGGTCAGGGGTTGATCGGTTTTATTTCGTTGATTTCGATTACTTTATTAAAACGGCCGGAAGAAAACGTGGCTGTTGAAAAAAAGCGTCTGTCTAACTTGAACGAATTGTTGGAAGCTTTGAAAACAGCACGGAAAACAGCTGATTTTTGTATGGCATGGATTGATACGTCCGCGCGTACGGACGCGATCGGGCGCAGTGTGTTGACAACTGCTTCGTTTACGTCGGATGCCAAAGTGGCGCCGTTGTTTTCATTGCCGCGTTTTAAGCTGCCTTTGCCGCATATAGCGTTGCAGGCCGCTTCATTACCGTTTTTTAAAAATTTGCGTTATCGTTTTTTTTCATCAAACGTTAAAAAAGTCGAAAAGTATGAAGAATTTTTATATCCCTCGGATAATGTACGCGTTTTTTCTTCAAAAGGTGTCTATCAATTGCAGGTGTCTTTCTCCGAAGCCGAAGGTCCGCAGGCCATGCGTCGGATTTTGACCGAATTGTCGCAGACTCGTGTCAGCGCATGCCGAGCCGTGTTGACAATGACCAAAGAAGACAGTTTATCTTATTTGGGAACGGTTTTGCGCGGTTACACGCTTAACTTGGATTTTATTCGTCGTAAAGGGTTGGAAGATTTTCTGAAACATTTGATTACGGTCGTCAGTGAACATAACGGTCGGGTTTCTTTGCAAAACGACGCTTTGTTGGAACCGCGGAATATATCGATGAT
This sequence comes from Alphaproteobacteria bacterium, assembly GCA_045587165.1. Lineage (GTDB taxonomy): Bacteria > Pseudomonadota > Alphaproteobacteria > CAAGCB01 > CAG-977 > UBA11549. The sequence continues at coordinate 10,538 of JAZNBT010000053.1, forward strand.
GTACAAATATTCCGAAAAGTTTATTAAAACCGTAAATACGTTTGATCCGCAAAGGAAATTTAATTCCGATTTCGGTCGTCGTTTGTTTGCCGCTGTCAAGGAGGAAAAGAATGAACAATAAACGGACATGGATTGTTTTAGGCGGCGAGGGTGTTGTCGGTCGTGCATTTGCCAGAGAAACGGCAAAAAACGGAAACGATGTTATTTTATTGGGAAAGTCTGGTGAAGATTTGGCGTTAAACGCCAACGACATTCGGGCGCGTTATCCCGGCGTAGACGTTACGACGATTGAATTGGATACGGCGAATTTGGATTCTTTTACCAAAACGGTTGAACAATGTGAATCGGCCGCGAAAAACATTATCAGTGTTTTTTCCGCATTGGAAACGGTCTATACGCAAAAAGAATGCGGAAAAGATTTGGGTAAAATCAAAAATATGTTCCAAATCAATTATTTTTCGCAGGTTTATTTTTTGTCCGCCATTGCTCCGGTTTTGCAAAAGCAGGCGTGCGGCGAAATTATTGTTCTGGGGTCGACCGCCGGAGAATACGGTATGCCGGACAATTATGCGTTCGGATCGACAAAGGCCGCTTTACATGTTTGGTTGCAGGGATTTCAGACGCAGATGGCGCAAAGTCATATCTGCGTGACAACAATCAAGGCTGACGATTGGGATACCGTCGGGGAAAGAAAGTTTGCGTTATATCAAAAACCGTTGGATCCTCAGGCCTGTGCCGAATCATGCTTGTGTTATGCGCAAAAAGGGGTGAAAACGCGTTATTTCCCGTGGTATGCGTCTTTGACGGTGCCGTTCAGACGCTATTTGCCGTATTTAAGCAAACAGCCGCAAAAATAAACGGCGGGGGAATAAATGGTGAAAAAGTCTTTTTTCCTTGATGCGTCTGTCCTGCGAATTAATGACGGTACTCCTGTCAAAGTGACTTTTTTAGAATCGCAAACATGCGGCCATTTTGTCGGATTTTATACGCTTGATGCCGGAGAATTCAGGGATGTCCGTACGTTATTTTCCAATGTCGGTCCGGATACGCTGATCAGTAATGTCAGTTCGGTTTTTTTGGGAAATCGATTAAACGGAAAAACGCCTGTTTTTTTCGTCGTAAAAAACGGCCATACCTTGAATAAGGATGCCGTGTGGTTTAACGATGCCGCCGCCGGTCGCAACGGTTTTTGGAAATTTTTAAAACCGGCGCAGGAAGAAGGCTTGCTTCCCGCTTTGGAACAAGGCGAAATCGTTTGGCAGCGTTCAAATGGTGAAACGGTTGAGCCGGCTCAAGACGCCGGTCCCGCAACAAATCGTCCCGTGTTGGTTTGGCAGTCGAACAGCGGACGGATTTTTGTTTTCAAGGGGGATGTTTTTCACAGTTTCGGTTATGGTTTGCATCCGGATTTAAGTCCGGATCAAACGCATCGCTTTTTGTTAATGCCGCAGGAAGATAATAATAATGTGATTTTAAGCTTTTTCGGAGAATGTGGCGGCGTAACGGAACAAAAAACCGAAATTTCTTTTTGTCTGCATATAGGAGAGCGCAACTTTGCGGCATTGACGCGCAATCGGGTTGTCTGTGCCGTTTCGCCTTTGCCGGAAATTACCGATCCCGTTATTTCTGCAGATATTGAAATTCCGGATGAATTTGAAGATACCCTTTTTATTGAAGGATTTGAAAATCAGAAAACCTTGCCTGTCGCCGGAACGACATTTTTGATCGAATCAAAAGGAAATCATTTAATTATTAAAGGGGAAGCCTCTCTTGCTGTTTATGAAGCGTTGATTTCCTGCGTTAAAATTCGGACTGACGCGACTGCTGCAGCGAATTGTAGTGTCAAAGTGACTTTTCAAACGGCAAAGGATGAAATCATAAAGTCCGGAGAAACCGAAATTTTATCTGAAAAGGCGCAGTTGCCTTCTTTGTTGACAGGACTGAATATACCAAAAACGGCGTCTCAGCCGACAGAGAAACCGAGCAATATTTTTGCAGAAATTTTGCCGTCTTTTTCGGCAGAAGAAAAGGATGATGACTTGCCGGTATTTCTGACTCAACCTTTGCCTGTTGGGGGAGCTGCATCCGCAAAACAACCGTCGGTCGCTAAAACGGCTTTGATTACGGGCGGTGCCCGTAAAAGAGGAAAAGCGATCGCCCATGCTTTGGCCGCACACGGGTATAACGTTATTATTCATTGTCATACGGCAGTTGCCGAGGCAACTCATCTGGTTGAAGAATTACGTCAGACGTATCATGTTAAAACGGCATATATTCGCGCGGATTTTAATTCTTTTGACGAGACGGCGGACTTGTTGGATTCTGTTTCCAGAACATATGGCCCGGTCGATCTGTTGGTTTGTCAGGCAAGCGCTTTTTCTGCCGACGAAAATGCGGCGGGTTGGGATATGAATACTTCCGTTAATTTACGGGCTCCGTTTGTTTTGATGAATGCTTTTGCCCGTTGCCTGCCCAAAGGACGAGGCGGTTCCTTTTTGTCCGTATTTCATCAGCCGACAGAAGAATTTTCTTCATATGCTCTGAGTTGTTTGGCAATGGAAAGCATGATCGGTTGGGCGGCACGTTTGTTTAAAGATAAAATTCGAATTAACGGTTTGGCCGTAATCGACGGACAATATGACGAAACCGTTGAACGGCAAATTATCGAGGCCGCTTGTCTGTTAGCGCAGACACCAAGTGTTTCCGGTCAGATTTTAAGATTTGACGGCTTTTGCTCGGGTGAAAAAAAGAGATAAAAAAGACGAGTCTTTTTTATTACTTTTGTTTGTATCCCTTGTAAAGTCACGAGTCATCAAAATTTAACCGGAGTTATCCACAGGGAAGGGAGCTATTCCAACTGAAAAAATAAATCAAGTCAAAGATGCTAAAAAAAAATAAAAATAATACTTGATTATAAAAAATATTGTTGAATCAATACGTTAGGTATATTGCCTAAAAAATAGGCAATTTGATGAAAGGCTAGGCAAACCCTTAGTCGAAAGTAGAGATAACTTCTGTTTACACAGACTTATCCACAGGTTTGGGGAAAACTTTATAATTTATTAAGAAGTTGATAAAAAGGGTTATAAATCAATATGATAAGTGAAAAACATGAGGTTTCCCGAAGTGTCGAATCCTGCGAATCTGCACAAAGCCTTGTAGGGGCGGCTTATGTCGCCTCTCGTTTGGCATATTTTCCCGAACGTCCGGGCGTTTATCGTATGCTAAACGGAACGGGAAAAGTGCTGTATGTCGGAAAAGCGAAAAATCTGCGTCGACGGTTGGAAAATTATGCGCATCCCGAAAGAACCTGCATGCGTATTCAACGAATGATTTCTCAGATCGAGCGGATAGAAATTATTGAAACGACGACGGAATCGGAAGCTTTTTTGTTGGAAAACGATTTAATCAAGCGTCTGAAACCGTACTACAATATTTTGTTAAGAGACGATAAAACGTTTCCGCATATTTTAATAACGACGCGGGACGAATGGCCGCAAATGTTAAAACACCGCGGAGCCAGATCCAAAAAAGGGGAATATTTCGGTCCGTTTGCTTCGGTAACGGCGGTGAATGAAACGTTGGCCGTTTTGCAAAAGGCGTTTTTGTTGCGTTCTTGCAGTGATAATGTTTTTTATCATCGTACGCGGCCGTGTTTGTTGCATCAGATCAAACGATGCTGTGCGCCGTGTGCGGGAAAAATCGGTAAGGAAGATTATTCGGCCTTAGTGCGTGAAGCGTGTGCTTTTATGCAAAATAAAAGCAGCAAAGTTCAATCGGATTTGGCCGTAAAAATGGAACGGGCCAGTTTGGAAATGCGTTATGAAGAAGCCGCCGTTTTACGCGACAGGATACGAGCCTTAAATCAAATTCAAAGCCAAAGCAGCGATCTGGACAGCATTTCCGATTGTGATATTGTCGCTGTTTTTACGGATAAAGAACAAAGCTGTATACAGGTCTTTTTTTATCGCGGCGGACGCAGTTGCGGAAACTACGCCGCGTTTCCCTCTCAAACCGCGGGACAGAAGGACGGCGAAATTTTACAGGCATTCGTCGGTCAGTTTTATATGACGCATTCGTTGCCCAAGGAAATTTTAATATCGGTTTCTTTGCCCGAGCAGGATGTCGTTGCTCAAGCGTTAAGCGAACGAGCGGGTGGAGCCGTAAAATTGTCGGACAAAACGCGCGGCAATCGCCGGCGTTTGGTTGATCGGGCTGTTATGAATGCGAAAGAAGCGTTGCTTCGCAGACGGTTGGAAGGATCGGCACGGGCCGAATTGCTAGAACAATTTCGCGTGTTGTTGGGAACGGAAAAACCGATCCGGCGTATAGAAACATATGATAACAGTCATATTCAAGGTTCTTCCGCCGTCGGAGCGATGATCGTCGCGACGCCGGACGGGTTTGATAAAAAATCATATCGTAAATTTAATATTTCATGGAATACTTTTACCCCCGGTGATGACTTCGGCATGATGCGCGAGGTTTTAACCAGACGCTTTAAACGGGGATTGGCGGAAAGCAATCTTCCGGATGTGATTTTAATCGACGGCGGCGAAATTCAACTGCGTGTCGCTTTGGATGTTTTAAAGGATTTGAACGTCCACGATGTCATCGCCGTCGGCGTCGCCAAAGGGGTAGACCGCAATGCCGGCAAAGAAACGTTGCATTTTGCCGATAGAGCTCCGCTGAATTTGGAATTTGACAATCCTTTGTTGCATTACATTCAGCGACTGCGTGACGAAGCACACCGTTTCGC
>JAZNBT010000054.1:0-7565 GCA_045587165.1 Alphaproteobacteria bacterium
AATCGGCAAGTTTTGTAAAAACGCCTAACATTTACATTCTCCATCACAGCAGTCTTTAAGTAAAAAACGAGCGGTTTCCTTAATCAAATTACAATTTGGTTTATATATGAGGCTTTTCCCTTGCTTTTCAAAAAAACACAAGTTTGCGTTGGTTAATACGTTAAGATGAAAAGACAGAGTGTTTTTCGGAATACTCCCCATAATTTTTATAATTTGAGTCGGAGTGATGCCGTCTTTGCTATGTTCAACCATAATCCGAAATATCTTTAAGCGGCTTTTCTGACTTAATGCTTCAAATGTTTTGATAATTTCTTTTTCCATTACGACAACCTATACACAGAATAGTTCCATAATTATGGAACTATTCTGTATGAAAAATCAATGTTTTTTTTAGTTCAAGTGGTTAACAAGCTTTTAATGCGCGTTTGAAATGTAATAAAATCAGGTGTTTTCGTGATTATGAGTTTAATTGTTGGCGAAAAAGGATGCTTTTGCAATGAAGCTCGGTAAAGCCGATTTAAGTTTTTTTGTAGAACAAAAAAAACAGCAGACTTCTTATAGTCTGCTGTTTGTATTGGTGAGCGTGCCGGGACTCGAACCCGGGGCCACTTGATTAAAAGTCAAGTGCTCTACCGACTGAGCTACACGCCCTTGAACAGCCGATAACATATAGACCTATTTGCAGAAGGTCAATAGTTTTTTTTGAAATTTTTAAAAAATTATGCGCTTAAAACCGACAGAAGGCTTTTTGTCATTTCGTCCCACGTTTTTAATACGTCGATATTTGCCTGATAGGCAAACGAGGCCGTTGTCATATTGACGCTTTCTTGCGCAAAATCCGTTTCTGCGGCGGCGAATGCCGTTGATTGAACACCGATGGCCGGAATGCTTTGTACCGGATTGATCGGCCGGTATTCTTCCGTCGGGGGTGTTTGCAAAACGGTCGGTGCGTTGACGACTTTGTTCGCGCTTTTGGCAAAACGGACTTGAGCTGTTTGTATTCCCGATATTGCCGTGCGCGTAATCATCATGTCGATTCTTCCGTTTAACCGAAGCCTTGAGTTTTCTTTTTCAAAGGATCTTCGTACTGTTCAACCGTTCGTTCGTATGTTTCGACACGTCGTTCAAATTCTTGAACGGAAATAAACGGAGAGTCTTTTTCTAAAAATTGCAGTTGAACTTCCGTAGAGGTTTCACCGTTTAAAGCGGAATGGGGAATGGGAGCCGCCGTTTCCTGCGTATCCTGTTCGGGAACAAAAAGCTGTTCATCATCGCCGCCCAGTAAATATTGTTCCGTAGCGGAACCTATATTGGCGGAGTCGTTAACGGCGGATATGGATGCACTGACCGAAGACAATGACGCCGCGCGTACACCGTTCAGTTTGACGATCGAGGTCGTGTGCCCTACTGGCGCACCTGATGTGACCTTTGCCGATGACATTTCTATCCACCCTAAAAAGACTTCTATCCTATTAAGCATTCTGTCACTTTTTTCGGATTCTGTCAACAAAGAAACGCATTTCCATTCATAAAAAAGGACTTATGTCAAACGTATTTTTATGTTTTTTGAAAAAAATTGAGTTGACTAAGAACCTTCGGCGGTTTTTCGGGGCTTCACGGCGGTACTTTGAATGACGACGGGAACGGCGCGGACGGCCTTTTCCGATTGAGGGCAGGCGGATACGCACGCGCCGCAACCGATGCAGTATTGAGCGGATAAAACGGCTTTGGGTAATCCGTCGATTTCTTTGATTTCAACGGCTCCGGTCGGACATTTTGCCGCGCAGTATCCGCAGCCGACGCATTTTTCGGGGAAAAATTGAGCCATGGCGATCCGGCGTCGCTGTTTTTCCGGTAATGTTAAAGGCTTTAACGCTCCGGTTGGGCAAACGGTACAGCAGTTGTTGCAATCATATCGGCAAAATCTGTCGCCGTACGCCAGATGAACCGTTTTGTAAACGGATGATTTAGGGCGAAGAACGCTTGTTTTGCAAGCCGATACGCACAATTGACAGTTTGTGCATTTGTTTGCGAAGTCTTCGGGGGTTAAGGCGCCGGGCGGACAAACGGGGCGTTCTCCGTTTTTTTCGGCGGGAAGCTTCGCAAAAGCGATGCCCGTACCGATGGCCGCGGTCGTCGTTAATGTTGCCGTTAAAAAATTACGGCGGGACAGATCCGTTTTTTGCGGCAAAGAAGCTTTTGTTTTAAAACGGATGGCGTCCGTCGGGCAGACTGTCGTGCATTTCAAACAGCGAACGCAGCGTTCGTTGTCTAAAGTTTTGCTTTCCGGCGAAAGGCAACCGGTCGGACAAACGGAAACACAGCAACCGCATTTAACGCACTTTTCGGATAAGGTCATTTTAAACGGGCTGATTTTGGCGCATAAGCCGAGGAGGGTTCCCAACGGGCAAAAGGAGGTGCAGAAAATCCGTTTTTTCCAAACGCTCAGAATTATGACGATCGCGAAAATTATACCGCCGGTCAAAAAAATCGGATTTTTAATAAAAGCGGCAACTCGCCCGAAGTTCGAATAAGGATCCGTTGCGGCAAAAAGTGTATAATTTCCGCAAATAACGGCGGTTATGACCGCCGCGGCAACGGCGTAACGCAGCTTTTTTCTGTTTATATCGGGGGTTGCTTTGCGTCGGGAAAGTGAAGCGACGATGTCTTGCAATATGCCGAAAGGACAGATCGTCGAACAATAAAAACGGCCGAATAAAATTGTTAAAAGAAGCAATGCGCTGACGATTATGTAAGATTTCCTGTCAATGGCGGGCAGAATTTGCGCTTTGACCGCCGCGGCAAAATCCGTTTGTCCCGCAAAAGTCAGGCAGATTGACAGAAAAACAACGGCGGAAATGCTTAAACGCAGCAGGTAAGGGGCTTTTTTCTTCATTTTTTATGCCTGCGATATTTGACGATACAGATCGGCGATTTCTTTCAGTTTGTCACGCACGGGCAAATGTTGCGGACAGATTTGTTCGCATAATCCGCACTTGATGCATTGATCGGGCGTGATTCCGGTCGGTGTTGCCAGTTTGAACCCGCGTAAAAAAGTGTTGTTTCTGCGTTTTTCTTCCGTTGTTTTATATGTGTTGTAAGTTGCGAACAATGCCGAAATTGGGATGCCCATCGGGCAGTCTTTGCAATAATCGCATCCGGTACAGGCGATGGCTCCCGCGGACAGATAGATTTGGCGGGCTCGTTCCAGTGTTTCACGCTCTTTGTCTGTCAAAGGACGGAAATTCGACAAGGTCATAACGTTGTCTTTAACGTGATCCAAAGCGTTCATGCCGCTTAATACGGTCAAAACGTTCGGTAAGGAAGCGACGTAACGCAATCCCCATGAAGCGGCCGAAGCGTCCGGATCGGCCGTTTTCAGCGTTTTGACGGCGTTTTCGTTTAAAACCGCCAGATTGCCGCCGCGCAAAGGTTCCATGACGACGACGGGTAAATTGTTTTGTTCGGCCAGTTCGTACTGTTTTTGAGCGTTTTGCAGTTTCCAGTCGATATAGTTGATCTGCAACTGGACGAAATCCCATTTGTAATCTTTGATGATTTGTTCCAATACGTCCGGCGTGTCATGAAAAGAAAAGCCTAAATTTTTAATTTGGCCGGCTTCTTTTTTCTTTAACAACTTTTCATAAACATTGTGTTTTCTGGCATCGGCGTAACGGGTTGCGTCCAAAGAATGAACAAGGTAGTAATCAAAATAGTCCACCTGACATTTTTTCAGCTGTTTGTCAAAGATGCGGTCGACGTCTTCAGGGGATTCGATCAGCCATGTCGGGCATTTGTCAGCCAGATAAAAACTTTCGCGCGGATACTTCTTTAATAAAGCGCCGACGGCTGTTTCCGACTTGCCGCCCAAATAAGGCCATGCCGTGTCGAAATAATTAACGCCGTGACGAATGGCGTAATCAAACAATTGTCCCGTTAATTCCATATCGACTCCGCCGTCCTTCATCGGCAGGCGCATACAACCGAACCCCAACAGGGAGACGGATTTTTGATTGTGATTGCGTGTCGTAACGTTATGTTCCTGTGCTATTGCCTGTAATGAAGGTAAAGTCCCCATAACGGCGGCTGCGGCGGCGATGGCCGCGTTTGTTTTTAAAAATTCGCGTCTGTCCATAACGTTCCCCTTTTTTATTGAAATGTGCTTTCAGTCTAAGATGTCAAACCGGGGGTAAGTCAATATTTTTTTGTTGAACCGGATCATTTTTAGGATAACGTACTTAATTAATAAAAGGAAAGATGATGTCTCTGCTTTTTGAAGCGATAAGAAATAATGATTTAACGGCGTTAAGGCTGGCGTTGAAACGAAATACCGACGCCGAAGATTTAAAAGGCGCATTGGTCAATGCCGCCGAAAGAGGATTCTTGCCTTTGATTAAATGTTTGGTTCAAGCGGGTGTACGCGATGATTGGGCGATTGTATCGGCGGCTTCGTTTTCGTCCGTAAAAGTGGTGCGTTATCTATATCATTACTGCGGCGGGAATCTGGATGCGGCGTTGATCGGGGCGGCAGCGCACGGACGTTTGGACAATGTGCGTTTTTTGTCGGCACTTGAGCCGAAAACGCTCGACGAAGCCTTGGCTGATGCCGTTTTAAGAGGGTATGATGATATCGCAAAGGTGTTGTTGAAATGCGGCGGCGATCCTTTCACTCCGGTTTACGGCGGTCGGACGGCCGCGCAAATGGCGGCTGATCGGGCGGATAAAGCTTTGCTTGCGTTGTTTGAGCAAAAAAGAAAAGCGGGGTAAAAGACGGGCGGTTGAAACTCCGTCGAAATATTTTATACTCTGATTTATGTCCTGTTTATAAAGAGTGCGAATAAATGTCAGACCTTCAATCCGAATACGGTGTCGTTCGGGAATTTTCCGAAGATGATTTTATCGAATATATTTGCACATCGGATGATGCGGAAATAAAAACCGTCGTTCTTTTGGGGCGTGTCCGCAGCGGCAAAACGACAATGCTGTTAAAAATAACGGATCGTCTGCGTGCTTTGGGGGTACGTGTCGGCGGAATCTGTCAGCCCGAAGAAAACGGCGTGTATTTTGCACGCGATATTGAAACGGCGGAAAGTCGCTGGATCGCCAGACGGGAAAATGATTCCGTATTTTTTAATCCGGAAACGTTTGATTGGTCTGCGCAAAAAATTGTTCTGGCCAGAAAATGCTGTGATGTTTTGGCTGTTGATGAAATCGGTCGTCTGGAAAGCATGGGGCAGGGGCATTTGTCCGCCGTGCTGCACCCCGTGAGAAACGAAACAATTCGTTTGCGTTTGCTTTCGGTCAGAGAGGATGTATTTAAAGATGTCCGTTGTCTTTTGCCGCCGGTTCTTGGTCTGCTGCGTGTTTGAAAAAGAAAGTGAAAAACTAAAAAAATCTTAAGAAATCAAAGGGGCTGTCAGGCTTGTTTGTTTTTTTTGTCGAATTTTTCGAAAAAAATGATGTCGAGGTGTTTTTTTGTGCTTTGATTTATGTCGTATTTTCAGGTGTGTCTTTTTTTTGCTCTGATCGTTCGGTCAAAAATAATTTTTTTTGAGGGATGCTTGTAAAAATAAAAACTGTTTCGGCGGATTTGCTTTTGTTTGAGATGTCGGTTGTGAATATGTTCGCCGTATAAGGAAAATATAATATCCGTAAGCGGGATGTATCCGTTTGATGTAAAAGAAAAAAAGTCGTATAACCGAAAAAACCGTTTTAGATGTGAGCTGTTAGCCGAAAAATTTTCCGAAAAAATAATTTTTTTTCTAAAAAAGTGTGGCAAAACTAAAAAAAGTATTTTATATTCATAGCAACATAGAAATTCATATATTGATTCAATAAATCAAAACGGGGTCTCAAAATGGCTATTTTAAATGAGTATGAACTGCATCGTTTGGCTGTTATGGCTGGTATTGACAGCCATGCAACGATTGAAAACAAACAATCGTTGCTGATTGCTTTGGATGTGTTGAAACCGCAGGGGAATAAATCCGATCAGGAATATGCGGCGGAAATCAATCAAACGCTGAATAAAGCGATGGACGCTCAGTATGCTTCTCCTTTGGGACCTGTCTGCGTTATGCGTAAAGACCGTGAAAAAGAGGTCGAATTCGTCGTCCCCGCCGGTAAAGAAGGTGAAGAACTGAAATGGACGGTTAACGAAGAAAACGGCAATGTTCAGACGGGTTCCGTAAAAATGTCCGAAACGTCTTTGAAATATGACGATGAAGGCAAGCCGATGATACGCGAAATAAACGGCGTTAAGTATGAAAAACGTACGTTTAAAATGCCGGCGGATTTTGATATCGGTTATCATAAGTTGGAAATGGAAATTCCCGATCAGCCGAAGGCTTCGACTCGGATGATTTACGCCCCGACGAAATGCTATGACCCGATTGATATTAAAAACGGCGGAAAGGCATGGGGGGTTCCTGTTCAGTTGTACGAACAGGTTTCTGATGAAAACCAAGGGATCGGTGACTTTTCCGATTTGGCCGAAATCGCAGATACCGTGGGAAAAAGCGGTGCGGGTATTTTGGGCGTAAACCCGTTGCATGCCATGTTCCCTGAAGCGGCGGAAGAGGCGTCTCCGTATTCTCCGGCCAGCCGTACTTATTTTAACCATGTTTATTTGGATGTAACGGCTGTTCCCGAATTTGAACAAAGTAAAGAAGCGACCGCTTTGTATGATTCGCCCGAATATACGGCAAAACGCCGTAAGGCTCAAAGCACAAGGGACGTTGACTATACGGCCGCATTCGAATTGAAAACGCCTGTTTTGGAAAAGTGCTACGATCAATTTATGAAAAACGGTTCCGCGGAACGTAAAGAAAAGTTCGAAGCGTTTAAACGTGACGGTGGTGAACGTTTGCAGGATTTTGCCGTTTTTCAGGCTTTGTGCGAACATTTCGCCAAGGAAGAACCCAAGCTGATCGATTGGCGCGATTGGCCGCCCGAATTCCAAGATTCCAAAACGCCGGAAGTTAAAGCGTTCGCCGAAGCGAACAAAGATCGGGTCGGTTTCTATACCTATTTGCAGTTTGAAACGTTGAACCAGATGGAAAACGTTCAGAAGATCTGTAAAGAAAGCGGCATGAAAATCGGTCTGTATACGGATATCGCCGTGGGTTCCGCTCCGTTCGGTTTCGAAGGATGGGGTTGTAAGGATCTGTATATGAAGGCTTCCGCCGGCGCTCCCGCAGACGTGTTAAGTCCGAACGGTCAAAATTGGGACGTTATGGGCTTTAAGCCGCAGGCGTTGAAAGATACGGCTTATGAACCGTTTATCGAAATGTTGCGCAACAATATGAAAACGGCCGGATGTACGCGTCTGGATCACGTTTTGCAGTTGGCTCGTTTGTATATGATTCCGGAAGGAAAGTCCGCGAAAGAAGGTGCCTTTGTTTACTATCCGGTAGACGATTTGATGGCCGTCGCCGCTTTGGAATCTCACCGTAACAAATGTATGTTGATCGGTGAAGACTTGGGGCAGTTGCCTCCGGGGTTCCAGGATAAGTTGATGGATCACGGGATTCTGTCCTATCGCGTGATGCCGTTTGAACGTGAAT